>CANJID010000002.1 GCA_947474395.1 Caulobacterales bacterium | reverse complement strand
CGCCCACCCCAAACATGGCGTTAGAGACCGCCGTGCACTAACATTGAAACTGGATCACCCCGAAGGGGCAGGCCACTGCAGCCCCCTCAGTCGCCCCGTTCGGGGCGACAGCTCCCCCAAAGGGGGCGCAGTTGAGCGCTTAGGCTCTGCGCCCCGCCACGGCCGCCTGGCCGCCCAGGGTGGCGAGCGCGGCGCGGACGATGCCGTCGGCGTCGAGGCCGGCCAGGGCGTACATGACCTCGGGCTTGTCGTGGTCCTGGAAGGTGTCCGGCAGGGTCAGGGTGCGGACCTTCACGCCCCGGTCCAGGGCGCCCTTCTCGGCCAGCATGTGCAGCACGAAGGCGCCGAAGCCGCCGATCGAGCCTTCTTCCACCGTGATCAGGGCCTCATGCTCGCGGGCCAGACGCAGGATCAGGTCCTCGTCGAGGGGCTTGGCGAAGCGGGCGTCGGCGACGGTGACCGAAAGGCCCCGCGCCGCGAGCTGGTCGGCCGCCTTGAGCACTTCGCCCAGGCGCGTGCCGAAGGAGAGGATGGCGATCCCCGTGCCTTCGCGGACGATGCGGCCCTTGCCGATCTCCCAGGCAGGGGCCAGGTCCGGAATGTCCACGCCCGTGCCCTCGCCGCGCGGATAGCGGAAGGCGGAGGGGCGGTCGTCGATCTCGCAGGCGGTGGCGATGGCGCCGGCCAGCTCAGCCTCGTCCGACGGGCCCATGAGCACGAAGCCCGGCAGGGCGCCGAGATAGCCGACGTCGAAGGAGCCCGCGTGGGTCGGGCCGTCCGCGCCGACCAGGCCGGCGCGGTCGATGGCGAAGCGCACGGGCAGGCTCTGGATGGCCACGTCGTGGACCACCTGGTCGTAGCCGCGCTGCAGGAAGGTCGAATAGATGGCGCAGAAGGGCTTCATGCCGGCGGCCGCGAGGCCCGCCGCATAGGTCACCGCATGCTGCTCGGCGATCCCCACGTCGAAGGACCTTTCCGGGAAGCGCTTGGCGAAGAGATCGACGCCGGTGCCCGACGGCATGGCCGCCGTAATGGCCATGATGGTCTCGTCACGCTCGCCGCGCTTGATCAGCTCCTGGCCGAACACCTTGGTGAAGCTCGGCGGACCGCCGTTGCCCTTCACCTGCTCGCCGGTGACGACGTTGAACTTGACCACCCCGTGGTACTTGTCCGAGGCGCTCTCGGCCGGGGCGTAGCCCTTGCCCTTTTGCGTGACGACGTGGACCAGCACCGGCTTGTCGTCGATGCCGTGGACGTTGCGCAGCACCGGGACCAGGTGGTCCATGTTGTGGCCGTCGATCGGGCCCACGTAGTAGAAGCCCAGCTCCTCGAACAGGGTGCCGCCGGTGGCCATGCCGCGGGCGTATTCCTCGGCCCGGCGCGCGGCCACGGCGAAGGGGCGCGGCAGGTGCTCGGCCACGGACTTGCCCAGGCGGCGGACCCACTGGTAGGCGCCCCCCGAGACCAGCTTGGCCAGGTAGGCGCTCATCCCGCCGACCGGCGGGGCGATGGACATGTCGTTGTCGTTGAGGACCACGATCAGCTGCTTGGTGGTCTCGGCCGCGTTATTCATGGCCTCGTAGGCCATGCCCGCGCTCATCGAGCCGTCGCCGATCACGGCGATCACCCGGTTGTTGTCGCCCTTGGCGTCGCGGGCCGAGCAGAAGCCCAGGGCCGCCGAGATGGAGGTGGCCGCGTGGGCCGCGCCGAAGGGGTCGTATTCGCTCTCGGTCCGCTTGGTGAAGCCCGAGAGGCCCCCGCCCTGGCGGATGGTGCGGAGGCCGTCGCGGCGCCCGGTGAGGATCTTGTGCGGATAGGCCTGGTGGCCAACGTCCCAGATCAGGATGTCGCGGGGGGTGTCGAACACCGCGTGCAGGGCGACGGTCAGCTCGACCACGCCCAGACCGGCGCCGAGGTGCCCGCCGGTGGTGGACACGGCCTCGATGGTTTCGGCGCGCAATTCGTCCGCGACCTGACGAAGTTCGGGGATGGAAAGCCCGCGCAGATCGGCCGGCGACGAGACGGTGTCCAGGAGGGGCGTGTCTATCGGCATCGGATTCTGAAGCTCTTTCCCCGGGCCCGTTGACCGGGCGCTCAAGCGCGCCGGTCTAGCACGAAATCGACGCTTTCCCTTAGATATCTGGCGCGTTCGCCGAAAATGTCGAGGTGCGACTTGCACTGCGCGGCCAACAAACCCACCCGTTCGCGGGCGGCCTCGGGGCCGAGAACGGTGACGAAATTGGCCTTCCCGCGGCCGGCGTCCTTGCCCACCGCCTTGCCCGTGATCTCGACCTCTCCCTCCAGATCCAGGAGGTCGTCGACGATCTGGTAGGCCAGCCCCATGTCGTGGGCGAACCCCATCAGGGCGTGGTGCTCGACGTCTCCCGAGTCGGCGACGATCAGGGGAATCTCGAAGGCGAAGGCGATCAGGGCGCCCGTCTTCATCCGCTGCATCCGGGCGGCCGTGCCGAGGTCGTGGCCGAGGCCCAGCAGGTCGATCATCTGCCCGCCGCACATGCCCTTAGCGCCGCTCGCCATGGCCAGCCGCAGCACCAGCTCGGCCCGCACCTGGCCGTCCTCGTGGGTGTCGGGGTGGGCCAGGATCTCGAAGGCGGTGGTCTGCAGGGCGTCGCCGACCAGGATCGCGGTCGCCTCGTCATAGGCCTTGTGCACGGTGGCGCGGCCCCGGCGCAGGTCGTCGTCGTCCATGGCCGGCAGGTCGTCGTGGACCAGGCTGTAGGCGTGGATGCACTCCAGCGCGCAGGCGGCGCGCAGGATCGGCCGCTCCTCCAGGTCGAGCATCCGCGCCGTCTCCAGCGCGAAATAGGGGCGAAGGCGCTTACCGGGCCCAAGGGCGGCGTAGCGCATGGCCTCGGTGAGGCGGGATTCGGGTCCGTCCGCGCGGGGCAGGAGTTGGTCGAGCGCCACGGTTACGAGGTCGGCGGCCTCCGTGATCCGCTCGGTCAGCCCGCCGGGGGCGTCGCGGTCGGAGGCGACGGTCACGGGAATTCGGCCGGCGCCGCGCCCGAGGCCTCGCCGCCCGCGCCGACCACAATCTTCTCGACGCGCAGCCGTGCGGCCTCCAGCCGCGCCTCGCAGTGCCCCTTCAGCCGGGCGCCGCGCTCGTACATCTCGATCGAGCGCTCCAGGGGCGCCTGGCCGGATTCCAGCTCGGCGACGATGGTCTCGAGTTCGCGCAGGGCGTCCTCGAAGGACAGGGTGGAGATGTCGGGGGCCTCGCTCATCCGGGCAACCTAGCGAGGGCGATGGAAGCGGGCAACGCGCCTCGTGGCCGAAAAGGCCGGCGATTCCCGGGACGCTCGCCCTGCGCCCCGGACTACGGGTCGTGGAAACTTCTCGGCCCGGATTGTGCAAGGGATGGTTCCAGCCCGCCTCATTCGAACTAGAGTGCGACGTACAAGGAGTTCCGATGACCGCCGCCGCACCCGTCACCGCCGTCCTCGGCAAGCCGGAATCCCATGCGCGAGCCGTGACCAAGGCCGTCACATGGCGCGTCATCGGCACCGCCGACACCTATCTGTGGAGTTGGCTGATCACCCACCATCCGGTGGCGGCCGGGACCATCGCCTCGCTCGAGACCCTGACCAAGATCGCGCTGTTCTACCTTCACGAGCGGGCCTGGCGGCTCCTGCGTTGGGCGCCCAACTCGCGGACGCGGTCGCTGATCAAGTCGGTGTCCTGGCGCGTCGTCGGCAGCGCCGACACCTTCATCCTCAGCATGATCGTCACCGGGAACGCCAAGTACGCGGTCTCTATCGCCACCGCCGAGGCCATGACGAAGGTCGTGCTCTACTACGCCCATGAACGGGTCTGGCGGCGCGTGAAGTGGGGCCGCCTGGAGGACCCTGCGGCCAGCCAGGACCCGCACCAGGACTACGAAGCACGCCGGGACGACAGCTGGATGAGCCACACCGCCAAGCTGCGCGAGCAGGAGCGAGACCTCGTCCGCCCGGAGAAGGACAAGCGCTGATCGAGACGCGCGGTCAGCGCCAGGCGTAGTTGAAGCTGATGCTGATCCGCGGCGCCTTGGCGCCGTTGGCCGGCACCTCGTGGCGCAGCCAGCTTTCCCACATGAACACCGTGCCCGGCTGCGGCGTCATGAGGACGAAGCTCTTCAGGTCCTCGGGGGCGGCCGCCTTGCGCGGCGGCGCGGCCATCATCATCGGCAGGCGTGGGTCTTCCAGCCTCAGCCCCGCCGCTCCGGGGGGCGTCGTGACATAGACAGTTCCAGAGATCACGCTGTGAGGATGGATGTGGCCCGAATGGGTCGCCCCGGGCTTCAGGACATTGACCCATAGGCTATCGAGTTTGAGGCGTCCTCTCGGTCCAAGGTCGAAGGCCAGGACTTGCGCGAACTTCGCGGCATGGGCGTCCAGGCGGCGCTTGAGGTGGCCGAACACCGTCATCCGCGTCGGCAGGTCATCGAGGGAGGCGTAGGAAGTGTAGCCGCCGTAGCCTTGGCGCTTGCACCAGGCCCGCCCGGCCGTGTCCTCCTCGGCGAGC
Organism: Caulobacterales bacterium; assembly: GCA_947474395.1. Taxonomy (GTDB): domain Bacteria; phylum Pseudomonadota; class Alphaproteobacteria; order Caulobacterales; family Caulobacteraceae; genus CANJID01. The sequence continues at coordinate 117,587 of CANJID010000002.1, read as the reverse complement.
AGGCGGCAGGCGTCCTCCAGTTCGGCGTTGAAGGCGTCGAAGTCCCGCTCCCCGGCGAGGGAAGCCTCGTAGACGCGGGTGGCGAAGAGGCTGCGGACGTTGGACATGGCGGGGACTTAAGCCCCCTTCTCGAACCGCCGCGCCGACCAGTAGCGGTAGCCCCGGCCCGAGACGCGCTTCCACCCGAGCCGCTTCAGCTCGATCTCGATCAGGCGGTTGAAGAAGCCGTGGGCCAGCAGCAGGACGTGGCGCCCGGCCTCGGCCTCGGCCACGAGGCGCGCGGTCGCCGCCTGCGAGCGAACGGTGGCCAGCGCCCGGCTCTCCTCGCCGTGGTCGTGCCAGTTGAAGAACCACCAGCAGAAGCGGGAGACGAAGCCCCAGATCTTCGGATTCAGGCGGATGAAGGACGGCAGGCGCGGCGGCGGCAGGGGCGCCTCGATGAACACCTCGTCGGTGATGAAGGGCCGACCGCCCGCCACCAGGGTCGCGGTCTCGATGGCGCGTATGCGGGTGGACGAGAAGAGCACGTCCGCGCCCCCCGCCACCTCCAGGATCGCCGAGGGCGGCGCCTGGTCGGCGCGGATGCTCCCGACCTCGTAGGTCGCCCAGAACTTGCGGTACTCGGTCGCGTTCAACCGCACTTTGCGCGACAGGGCGGGCTCGCCGTGGCGGGCGAGCGAGATCGACCCGCGCCGGGCGGCGGGCGTGGTCGAGACGGCGGTTTTTGACGAGGCGCTCAGGCCCTTAGTCCCCCTGCAAGGCCTGTACGTGCGCCGTGGCCGACCGGCCGAGCGCTTCCAGATCATAGCCGCCTTCCAATGACGATACGATGCGCCCTTGGCAACGGGCCCTGGCCACCGCCGCCACCGCGCGGGTGGCCCAGGCGAAATCCTCCGCTTCGAGCGACTGGTGCGCCAGGGGATCGCGCACATGGGCGTCGAAACCCGCCGAGATCAGGATCAGGTCGGGCATGAAGGCGTCGAGCGCCGGCATCAGCCGGGTCTCGAACTGGCGCCGCCAGAGCTCGCGGGGGGCATGGGGCGGGGCCACGGCGTTGACGACATTGCCCACCCCCGTCTCGCTGGGATCGCCGGTCCCGGGATAGAGCGGCGACTGGTGGATCGAGGCGAAGAACAGGCTGGCGTCGTCCTGGAACGCGGCCTGGGTGCCGTTGCCGTGGTGGACGTCGAAATCGACCACCGCCACACGGGCGAGCCCCGCGTCCTGCGCCGCGCGGGCGGCCACCGCCACGTTGGAGAAGATGCAGAAGCCCATGGCGGTCTCGGGCTCGGCGTGGTGGCCCGGCGGGCGCACGGCGCAGAAGGCCCTGTCGAAGTCCCCCGCCGCCACGCCCCTGACCGCCTGCACCACCGCGCCGGCGGCGATCAGGGCCGCGTTGAGGCTGCCGGGGGAGAGGGCCGTGTCGGGATCGAGGTAGGCCAGGCCCCGCTCAGGGGCGAAGGCGAACACCTCCTCGACGTAAGATGCGGAGTGCACCCGCTCCAGCGCCGCGCGATCGGCCGGGCCTGCCTCGTGCGGATGGATGTCGAGCCCCGAGGCGACCAAGGCGTCGACCACCGCCTGCAGCCTTTCGGGGCGTTCGGGATGACCCTGGAGCGGACGGTGCTCCAGCATGGCGGCGTGGGTGAAAACGGCGACGGACATGGACTTCGGCTTTGCGGGACTTGAGTCTTGCCTCCCGGCGCGCTTGAAGCAAGCCATGACCGCCGTGATCCGCCGCGCCCGCAGCGGGGACTGCATCGCCCTGTCCCGGCTGGCGGAGACCACCTTCCGCGAGACCTTCGTGGACGGCTTCGGCATCCCCTACCCGCCGAGCGACCTGGCGGAGTTCCTGGCGGGCGCCTGCAGCGCCCGCGCCTTCGGGGCCATGCTGGCCGCCCCGGGCCTGGCGGTCTGGGCGGCGGAGGACGGCGAGGACCTGGTCGCCTACGCCACCGCCGGCCCCTGCGTCTTGCCCCACCCCGACGCCAAGCCCTGGGACGGGGAGCTGAAGCGGCTCTACATCGCCCGCGGCCGCCAGGGCCAGGGGCTGGGACGGGCCATGCTGCGCACCGTCCTCGACTGGCTGGAGGAACGGGGCGAGGTGCAGTGGGTCGGGGTCTGGTCCGAAAACCATCGAGCGCAGCGGCTCTATACGGACGCCGGCTTCGAGAAGGTGGGCGAGTACGACTTCCCGGTGGGGCGCCACCTCGACCGCGAGTTCATCCTGCGGCGCGTTTCCGGATAGAGCCCTTTAGGGCCAGATGAAATGTGGCCCGTGTAAAAGGGTTCTAATTTCTTACAGTTAGCGTGTTCGAGCGGCGAAACCGCTCACAATTTCGCCAACGCGCTAAGCCCGCGCTAACCATCTTCGTCAGCGGGACGTAAAGCCAAGCCGCCTAATCTGCGGCCCATGCAATCCGACGCTCCCGCCCGCCAGCGCGTCCGCATCCTCGGCGAAGGGGGCTTTGGAACGATGAGGTTGGGAGGGACTGGTCGTTTCGGCGGAACAGTTAGGGGTCTGCGCCCCGCAGCCCTCTTCGTCGGCCCGTTCGGGCCGCCACTTCCCCCAGAGGGGGCAGAGTTGAGCGCTATTTGCTTTTGATTCCGTCCAGCAACGCGCCGAGGTCGCCGTCGTCCAGCACGTCCTTGGGCAGGGCCTTGGCGGCCTTCCAGGCCCAGTCCTGGCGTTCGGCGATGCGCTCGCTCATCAGGGGCTCGACCCCGGCCTCGGCCACGGTCTTGGCCACCTCCCGCACCTCCTCGGCCCGGCGCTTGCCGTGGATCAGGGAGCGGGAAAGCATGTAGCGCGAGTGCTTGCGCCAGTCGGGGTGGGGCAGCAGGTCGTGCAGGGAATCGAGGACGACGTTCTCCACCCCGTAGTGGCGGGCGGTCAGCATGCTCTCGGCGATCAGCGCCTCGACGCCCTTGATCAGCACCGAGCGGCACATCTTCACCGCCGAGGCCTGACCCACCTCCGCGGAGAACACTTCCGTCGTCATGCCGAGCCCGTCGGCGATGGGCTTGAAGCCTTCCGCATTGGGCCCGCCCAGCAGCATCTGCGACTTGAGGCCCTTGGGCGGCACCGAGGTCATCACCGCCGCCTCGACATAGAGGCCGTGCGCTCCGGTGATCGCCTGATACGCCTCGCGCTTGGTCCCGGGCGAGGCGGAGTTGAGGTCCACGAAGAAGGCCCCCTGCCCTATCCCCTCGGCCGCCGCCCTGGCGGCTTCCAGGGTCTGGGCCGCCGTCACCGCGCTGAACACCAGGTCCGCGCCGAGGGCCGCGTCGGCGGCCGAGGCGGCGAGGCGCACGCCCACCTCGCGAGCCGACTTGCTCGGGCCGGAGTCGGGATCGGAGAACAGCAAATCGTAGGCGGCGATCTTGCCGACGCCCGCCGCCTTCAGGTCGCGGGCGAAGATGCGGCCGACCTCGCCGAAGCCGATGATGGCGACGGAGGCCGGCAGGCTCACTTGTTTCCGTCCCAGACCGCCGTGGGGCACAGGACGTCGCCGCGCATCAGCTCGCGGGCGGTGCGCAGGAGGGCCGCGCGGCGCACCTCCGGCCGGTCGCCGTTCATGGAGACCTCCATGAAGACGGTGAAGAAGCCGGTGGGGTGCTCGACCTCCAGGCTCTTGACCGCGGTGGGGTCTGCGATTCCCGCCACCTCCGCCGCCACCGAGCCCGGCAGGACGCAGGCGGTCGCCACGCTGACGGCGCCGAACACGCCGATGGCGTCGTGGACCTTGTGCGGGATGAAGGTGCGGGTGGAGACCACGCCCCCGTGCTGGGGGGCGGAAACAAAGGTCATCTTCGGCACGGTCTTCTTCGATACGTCGCCGAGGTTCATCAGGAGGCCGCAGGCGAGGCGCACCTTTTCCTTACGCGCCACCAGCTCGGCGTTCTGCTCCAGGACCTTGATGTCCTCGTAGCCGGTGATGCCGAAGTCCGCCGCGCGCAGGCACACCACCGGCATGCCGTTGTCGACCATGGTCACCTCCACCCCCTCGACCACGTCCTTGACGTTTCCGGTGGGCAGCAGCGCGCCGCAGCTCGATCCGGCCACGTCCAGGAAGTCGATCGGCACCGGGGCGTGGGTTCCGGGCACCCCGTCGATGCGGGCCTCGCCGTCGTAGCGGGGATGGCCGCCGGGGGTCTGGATCGCCGCCACGGCGATGGAGGCGGTGTTGACCATGTGGATGCGCACGCGGGTCAGGTCGCCGGTCGCCGGGACCAGCCCCTTCTGGATCGCGAAGCCGCCCACGCCCGCCAGGATGTTCCCGCAGTTCTGGGACATGTCCACGCGGGGCTCGTTCACCACCACCTGCAGGAAGAGGTAGTCGACATCCGCGTCCTCGCGGGTCGAGGGGCCGATCACCGCCACCTTGCTGGTCAGCGAGTCCGCCCCGCCCATGCCGTCGATCTGGCGCAGGTCCGGCGAGCCCATCACCGCCAGGAGCACGGCGTCCCGCGTGGGAACATCCTGCGGCAGGTCCTTGGCCAGGAAATAGAGGCCCTTGGAGGTCCCGCCCCGCATCACCGTGCAGGGGATGGCGGTCTGCATATCCTCAGGCCTCGCCGTCGTATTCGACCCACTTCAGGCCCTTGGCGGTCAGGCGCTCGCGGTGGCCATAATAGTCGAGGCCGAGGGTTCCAGAGGACAGCACCTCGCGGGTCTTGTCCTCCTTGGCCTCGCGCGCAACGCTCTTGGCCAGGATATCGGCGGCGTCCTGGCGGCGCACCACCACCACCCCATCGTCGTCGGCCACGATCACGTCGCCCGGATAGACCAGGGCGCCGGCGCAGACGATCGGGGTGTTCACGTTGCAGATGGTCTCCTTGATCGTGCCCTGGGCGAAGATCGCCTTGGCCCAGACCGGGAACTTCATCTCGGTGAGGGGACCGACGTCGCGGATGCCGGCGTCGAGGATCAGGCCGAGCCCGCCCTGGGCCAGCAGGGAGGCGGCCAGCAGGTCGCCGAAGTAGCCGTCCTCGCAGGGGCTGGTGGGCGAGACCACCAGCACGTCGCCGGGCTTCACCTGCTCCATGGCCGCGTGGATCATCCAGTTGTCGCCGGGGGCGACCTCCACCGTCACCGCCGAGCCGACCATGTGCACCGGCCGGTAGATCGGGCGCATGTAGGAGGCCATCAGCCCCTTGCGGCCTTGCGCCTCGTGCACGGTGGCGACGCCGATGCCCTTGAAGCCCTCGACCACGTCCTTGGCCGCGCGGGGGGTGTTCTGGACGACCTTGCTCACGGATGTTCTTCCTTCGGTTCGGGCGGTGTTATCGCGCTTTCAGGCGAAAGCTGGAATGGGGGTGGCGCGGTCGGCATCCAGATAGCGGGCGGCGGTCGGGCGGCCCTTGGCGTCCAGATCGATCAGCAGCGGATTGCCGGTGGGGATCTCCACCCCGACGATCTCGGCCTCGCCGACATCGAACAGGTGCTTGACGATGGCGCGCAGCGAATTGCCGTGGGCGGCGATCAGGATGTTCTCCCCATCGGCCAGCCGGGGGGCGATCTCCACCAGCCAGTAGGGCAGCACCCGCTCGAGCGTCATCTTCAGGCTCTCGGCGGCGGGGACCTCGACGCCCTCGTAGCGGCGGTCGGCGATGTCGTAGCCGCTTCCGGCCTCGAGGGGCGGCGGGGGCGTGTCGTAGGAGCGGCGCCAGATCTTGACCTGGGCGTCGCCGTGCTTGGCGGCGGTCTCGGCCTTATCCAGGCCCGTCAGCCCGCCGTAGTGGCGCTCGTTCAGCCGCCAGTGCTTGGTCATCGGGATCCAGAGCTGGCCCGCCGCCGCCAGGGCGATGGTCCCTGTGCGGATGGCGCGGGTCTGCACCGAGGAATAGGCCCGGTCGAACTCGACCCCCGCGGCCTTCAAGAGCTCGCCGCCGCGCTGGGCCTCGGCCTCGCCCTTGGCGGTGATGTCCACGTCCACCCAGCCGGTGAAGCGGTTTTCCAGGTTCCACTGGCTCTGGCCGTGGCGCAGCAGGGCGAGGGTCGGCATGGGCGTCCTTTGGCGGCGGCCTTCGATGGTATGGCGCGGGGCTAAGGCCCCGCCCCCGCCCCGTCAAGCGCGACGCGCAAGCTCGGCCGTGCTATGGCCGCCCCATGCCCGACCGCCTGTTCTTCCCCCTGATCGTGCTGGCCGCCGCGGCCATGATCGCGCTGGCCCTGGTCTGGCCGCAGGGACTGGGCGCGCGCTCCCCCGCCCCCTTCGGCCATCCCACCGCCGCCCAGACCAACGGCCCCAACGCCCCCCACCCCGCCAAGGCGGCCGCGCTCAAGGGCAGCTTGTAACCCGGCTCGACGGGCCTGCCGCCGACCGCTAGGAAACGGCGGCTTCCGCCGATGGAGTTGTTCATGCTCGCCAAGCCGCGCGCCGACCTGGTTCCCAACACCCTGGCCTACGAGACGGGCCCGTTGGTGAAGGCGACCGGCTTTCGCGAGTACGACGCGCGCTGGATCCTGGAAAAAGAGATCAACCTGCTGGGCATCGAGGCGCTCGGCCTCGGCCTCGGGACCTACATCCACCAGATCGGCGTGAAGCCGCGCATCGTGGTCGGCCATGATTTCCGCAGCTATTCCATATCGGTCAAGCAGGCCCTGTGCCTCGGCCTGATCGCGGCGGGCTGCGAAGTGCTCGACATCGGCCTGGCCCTCTCACCGATGGCCTATTTCGCCCAGTTCGACCTCGACGCGCCCTGCGTGGCCATGGTCACCGCCAGCCACAACGAGAACGGCTGGACCGGGGTGAAGATGGGGGCCAAGCCGCCGCTTACCTTTGGCCCGGACGAGATCGGCCCCCTGAAGGACATCGTCCTCGGCGGTCTCGGCGTCGAGCGCCCCGGCGGCAAGCTGACCCACGTCGAGGGCGTGATGGAGCGCTACATCGCGGATGTCGCCAGCCGGGCGACCCTGTCGCGCCCCATCCGCGTGATCGCCGCCTGCGGCAACGGCACGGCGGGCGCCTTCGCCCCCGAGGCCCTGCGCCGCATGGGCGCGGAGGTGGTGCCGATGGACTGCGACCTCGACTACACCTTCCCGAAATACAATCCGAACCCCGAGGACATGGAGATGCTGCACGCCATGTCGAAGGCGGTGCGCGAGCAGGGCGCCGACCTCTGCCTCGGCTTCGACGGCGACGGCGACCGCTGCGGGGTGGTGGACGACGAGGGCGAGGAGATCTTCGCCGACAAGATCGGGCTCATGCTGGCGCGGGATCTGAGCGGGCTGCACCCCAATTCGACCTTCATCGTCGACGTGAAGTCGACCGGCCTCTACGCCACCGACGAGGTGCTCAAGGCCAATGGGGCGACCACCGTCTACTGGAAGACCGGCCACAGCTACATCAAGCGCAAGACCGCCGAGCTGGGCGCCCTCGCGGGCTTCGAGAAGTCCGGCCACTTCTTCTTCAACGGCCCCTACGGGCGCGGCTACGACGACGGCCTCGTCGCGGCCGCCGCCATCCTGGCCATGCTCGACCGCAACCCGGGCAAGAAGCTGTCGGACCTGAAGAAGGCCCTGCCCGTCGCCTACACCTCCCTGACCATGTCCCCCCACTGCGACGACGAGAAGAAGTACGCCATCGTCGATGAGGTGGTGGCCGAGTACGAGGCCCTGGCCAAGGCCGGCGGGACCATCCTTGGCCGAAAGATCGTCGAGGTGATCACGGTCAACGGCGTGCGCGTGGCCCTGGAGGACGGCTCCTGGGTGCTGGTTCGCGCCTCCTCCAACAAGCCCGAGCTGGTGGTGGTGGTCGAAAGCCAGCAGTCCGCGGACGACATGCGCGCCCTCTTCCACCAGGAGGTGAAGCCCCGCCTCGCCAGGCGGCCCGAGGTCGGCGCCTACAACCAGGAGATCTGAGCCCATGCGCGTGGCGATGATCGGGACGGGCTACGTCGGCCTGGTGTCGGGGGCGTGCTTCGCCGACTTCGGCCATGTGGTGACCTGCATCGACAAGGATGCGGAGAAGATCGCCCGCCTGGAGGCCGGCGAGATGCCGATCTTCGAGCCGGGGCTGGAGAAGCTGGTCGCCGCCAACGTCCGCGAAGGGCGCCTGTTCTTCACCACCGAGGCCGCAACGGCGGTGCGCGAGGCCGATGCGGTCTTCATCGCCGTCGGCACCCCCTCCCGGCGCGGCGACGGCTACGCCGACCTCACCTACGTCTACAGCGCCGCCGAGGAGATCGCCGGCCTGATCGACGGTTTCACCGTGGTGGTCACCAAGTCCACCGTCCCGGTCGGCACCGGCGACGAGGTCGAGGCGATCATCCGCCGCGGTCGCCCCGACGCCGACTTCGCCGTGGTCTCCAATCCGGAATTCCTGCGCGAGGGCGCGGCCATCTCCGACTTCAAGCGGCCCGACCGGGTCGTGGTGGGGACCGAGGAGGAGCGCGCCCAGGAGGTGATGCGCGAGCTCTACCGCCCCCTCTTCCTCAACGAGACCCCGATCCTCTTCACCTCGCGGCGGACCTCGGAGCTGATCAAGTACGCGGCCAACGCCTTCCTCGCGGTCAAGATCACCTTCATCAACGAGATCGCCGACCTATGCGAAGCCGTCGGCGCCGACGTGCAGCAGGTCTCGCGCGGCATCGGCCTCGACAACCGTATCGGCTCCAAGTTCCTGCACGCCGGCCCCGGCTACGGCGGCTCGTGCTTTCCCAAGGACACCGTGGCCCTTGTGCGCACCGCCCAGGACGCCGGCGCGCCGGTGCGGCTGGTGGAGACCACCGTCGAGGTCAACGACGCCCGCAAGAAGGCCATGGCCGCCAAGGTCGCCAAGGCTCTGGGCGGCGAGCTGAAGGGCAAGACCGTCGGGGTGCTCGGCCTGACCTTCAAGCCCAACACCGACGACATGCGGGAGGCCCCGTCCCTGGACATCATCCCGGCCCTGCAGGCGGGCGGTGCCACCGTCCAGGCCTTTGACCCCGAGGGCCACGAGGCGCGCCAGCTCTTACGCGACGTGGACTTCAAGGCAGGGCCCTACGAAGCCGCCGAGGGCGCCGACGTGCTGGTGATCCTGACCGAGTGGGACCAGTTCCGGGCCCTGGACCTCGACCGCATCAAGCTCCTGATGCGCCAGCCCCTGGTGGTGGACCTGCGCAACATCTACCGCCCCGACGACATGAAGCGCCGGGGGTTCCGGTACGTGAGCGTGGGCCGGGCCTAGGGCGTCATTCCAGCGCACCAAAGTTTCGGTCCAGTCAATTGCGTCTTGTTTATTGGTCGTGATTTGCTCTGGTGAATTGGCGAAGGGAGCACCATGTCGAGTGAAGGAAAGACCGGAGCTTCTCGATCGGAACCTCCGCCCGGCCAACGATTTAGCTTAGCCTATGCCGAAGCTGGAAAGCCCCTTCAAGACAGCCCGCGCGCCAGAGCTCGTATTGCTGCTTATATAGAAGATACACTGTACCCACGAACATCTAATATCATACCAATTATTCGGCGCGAGTTGGGCACTGGATATCTACAATACGCATCAGATATAGGAAAACTACTTAGAGATTCCCAGTTAAGAGATTTCTTGGATGCGATTTCATTAATCGGTGAAGGGCTGATAACTGGGACATATAAGTACCCTTCAGAGCGGGAACATTGGTTCAAATTTGTTGAACGAGTATTTCGCGAGCAAAACGTGGGCTACCAGCTGGATGCTATGGGTGGCGTACGATTCTTTGTCGATGAAGAATTCGAACACAACCGCTCGTCGGTTCTCGCGGGTCTTGGCACCGCGAAAAGAGAAACCGCCCGTGAGGCCTTCGAAGATGCCCACCGCGCCTTAGCTACTGTGCCGGTAGACACTCTGAGTGCAGTTAGGCGGGCGTTCGACGCCACCGAAAATGTGTTCAAGGCCATGACAGGCGAAGCACGTTTGGGAAAATCGGAGATCGATCGCGTACTCAAACGCAAGCTCGGAGAAATCTACGAACCACGTGCTCTCGACGCCGCGAAGCTCATAGCGGATGGGCTTAGCGCCTGGACGAACGCGGCCCATCAATATCGACATGAGACCGGCCAGCCTGAACCTGAGCCACCACCAATAGACATTGCTGTTAGCCTCGTCAGTGCGGCGGGTGGTCAGCTTCGTTGGCTGGTCGAGATCGAAGGTCGACTCGCCAAAGCAGCCGGCAAAAGCGCTTAAGCCGCCGCCTTCTTCACCGCGCCGGCGATGTCGTGGACGACCTGGGACAGCAGGCCCTCGTCGTCACCCTCGGCCATGATGCGGATCAGGGGTTCGGTGCCGGAGGCGCGGACGACGATGCGGCCGGCGCCGGAGAGGCGGGCCTCCGCGGCGGCGATCACGGCCTTGACGTGGTCGGCCTTCAGGGGCTCGCCGCCGGTGATGCGGACGTTCTCGTGCCGCTGGGGCGCCGGCTCGAACTGGCGGGCGAGCTTGCTCATCGGCTGGTCCGACTTCACCAGCACGGCCAAGACCTGGAGGGCCGCGATCAGGCCGTCGCCGGTGGTGGAGAAGTCCGACAGGATCATGTGGCCGGACTGCTCGCCGCCGAGGTTGAAGCCGCCCTGGCGCATGCGCTCGGTGACGTAGCGGTCGCCGACCTGGGTCCGCTGCAGGGTCAGGCCGCGCTCGGACAGGAACCGCTCGAGCCCCAGGTTGGACATGATGGTCGCCACCACCCCGCCGCCGTTCAGGCGGCCGGCGTCGGACCAGGCGGCGGCGATGATGGCCATGATCTGGTCGCCGTCGACCACCAGGCCGTTCTCGTCGCAGATGGTCACCCGGTCGGCGTCGCCGTCCAGGGCGATGCCGATGTCGGCGCGATACTCCTTCACCGCCCGCTGCATGGCGGCGGGATGGGTGGAGCCGCACTCCTCGTTGATGTTGGTGCCGCTTGGGGTGACGCCCACGGGGATCACCTCGGCGCCCAGCTCGTAGAGGGCGGTGGGGGCGACCTTGTAGGCGGCGCCGTTGGCGCAATCGATCACCACGCGCAGGCCCGCCAGGCTCAGGTGCCGGGGGAAGGTGGCCTTGGCGATCTCGATGTAGCGGGCCTGGGCGTCGTCGATCCGCTGCACGCGGCCGAGGCGCGTCGGCGCGGCCAGGCCCTCCTGCAGGCCCTCGTCCATCAGGGCCTCGATCTGGGCCTCGCGCTCGTCGGAGAGCTTGTAGCCGTCAGGGCCGAACAGCTTGATCCCGTTGTCGGCGAAACTGTTGTGCGAGGCCGAGACCATCACCCCGAGGTCGGCGCGCATGGAGCGGGTCATCATGGCCACGGCGGGGGTCGGCAGCGGGCCGAACAGGCGCACGTCCATGCCCACGCTGGCGAAGCCGGCCACCAGGGCGGGCTCGATCATGTAGCCGGAGAGACGGGTGTCCTTGCCGATCACCACCAGGTGGCGACGCTCGGGATCGCGCAGGAACAGCTTGCCCGCCGCCAGGCCCACCCGGAGCGCGACTTCGGCGGTCATCGGGTGGCGATTGGCCTCGCCGCGGATGCCGTCGGTGCCGAAATAGGCGCGCTTCCTCATCGATCCTCCTAAAGACCGGACGATTCTGTTTATCAGAGCCCGTACGGAAACGATCGGAAATCGAGTTTTACGCCCCCGACCGTTTGGGAATGCTAAAGGCCTCGCACGCCATCTTCGCCGGGAAGCTTGGCCGCGTCGCCGTGGCCGGGCGGGGGATTCGAACCTTCATGTGCGGCATCATCGCCATCGTGGGCAAGGCGCCCGTCGCCGAGCGTCTGGTCGAGAGCCTGAAGCGGCTGGAATACCGCGGCTACGACTCCGCCGGCGTCGCCGCCGAGGTGGACGGCAAGCTGGAGCGCCGCCGCGCGCCCGGCAAGCTGAAGGCCCTGGAAGCCGTGCTGGCCGACCATCCCCTGCCCGGGACCACCGGCGTCGGCCATACCCGCTGGGCCACCCACGGCGCGCCGACCGAGGCCAACGCCCACCCCCACATCTCCGGGCGGGTCGCGGTGGTGCACAACGGCATCATCGAGAACTTCGCCGAGCTGAAGGCCGAGCTGATCGCCGCGGGGCGCACCTTCGAGAGCGAGACCGACACCGAGGTCGTCGCCCAACTGCTGGATTCGGAGCTGGCCACGGGCCTGGCGCCCCTCGACGCCTTCAAAGCCACCCTGGACCGGCTGCGCGGCGCCTATGCCCTCGGCGTGCTGATCGGCGGAGAGCAGGGCGTGGTCCTCGGCGCCCGCCAGGGTCCGCCGCTCGCGATCGGCTATGGCGACGGGGAGATGTTCCTCGGCAGCGACGGGCTGGCGCTGGGCCCCTTCACCAACCGCATCGCCTATCTGCAGGACGGCGACCACGTCCTGCTCGACCATTCGGGCGCGCGGGTCTTCGACGAGAGCGGCGCCGAGGTGAACCGACCGATCAAGGTCCTCGCCGCCTCCTCGGTGATGATGGAAAAGGGCAACTACCGCCACTTCATGGAGAAGGAGATCCACGACCAGCCCGAGGGGTGCCAGCACACCATCGCGGCCTATGTGAACCCTCTCTCCTCCCTGACCGCCTTCCCCGGCGGCGTCGACCTCGCGGGCTTCTCGCGCATTCAGATCGTCGCCTGCGGCACCTCCTACATCGCCGGAATGATCGGCAAGTACCTGATCGAGCAACTGGCCGACCTACCGGTCGACGTCGAGATCGCCTCGGAGTTCCGGTACCGCAGCCCAGCCGTCCACAAGGACACACTGGCCATCGCCATGTCGCAGTCGGGCGAGACGGCCGACACCCTGGCCGCCTTCCGCCTGTGCAAGCTGAAAGGCATGAAGCTCGCGGCGGTGGTCAACGCCACCGAGTCCACCATCGCCCGCGAGGCGGATGTGACCTGGCCGATCCACTGCGGGGTCGAGATCGGCGTCGCCTCCACCAAGGCCTTCACCGCCCAGGTCTGCGTCCTGACCGCCCTCGCCATCGCCATCGCCAAGGCCCGCGGGCGGATCGATGAGGCCGAAGAGCAGCGCTTAGTAAAAATCTTGCTCGGCGCCCCCCGCCTCATCGCAGAGGCCATCGGGCTGGAGGAGGCGGTCAAGTCCGTCGCCATCGAGGTCGCCAAGGCCCGCGACGTGCTCTACCTGGGCCGGGGCCCCATGTCGGCCCTGGCTTTGGAAGGCGCCCTGAAGCTGAAGGAAATCAGCTATATCCACGCCGAGGGTTATGCGGCGGGCGAGCTGAAGCACGGCCCCATCGCCCTGGTGGACGAGGCGACCCCGATCATCATCCTGGCTCCCTACGACAGCTATTTCGAGAAGTCGGCCTCCAACATGAGCGAGGTCATGGCACGAGGCGGCCCGGTGGTGTTCATCACCGATCCCGACGGCGCCAGGCATGCCCCGGTCGGGGCGCGGGTGGTGATGACCGCCCCGCCCTGCGATCCCCTGATCGCCCCGCTCGTGATGGCGGCGCCGATCCAGCTCCTGGCCTATCATGTGGCGGTGCTGAAGGGCGCGGATGTCGACCAGCCGCGCAACCTGGCCAAGTCCGTCACCGTCGAGTGAGCCCGAGGAGTCCCATGAAGCGCGTACGCAAGGCCGTCTTCCCCGTCGCCGGTCTCGGAACCCGGATGCTCCCCGCCGCCAAGACCGTGGCCAAGGAGATGCTGACGGTGGTGGACCGGCCGCTGATCGACTGGGTGGTGTCCGAGGCCCGCGCCGCCGGAATCGAGCACTTCATCCTGGTCACCGGCCGCGGCAAGGGCGCGATGGAGGACTACTTCGACCATCACGTGGAGTTGGAGGCGACCCTGGCCGCCAAGGGCAAGACCGACCTCCTCGCCGAGATCGTCAGCGCCCTGCCCCGCGAGGGGGAGATTTCCTACGTCCGTCAGATGGAGCCCAAGGGCCTCGGCCACGCGGTCTGGTGCGCCCGCGACATCGTCGGCGACGAGCCCTTCGCGGTGCTGCTCCCCGATATGGTGATGGACGCGACGCCGGGGTGCCTGGCCCAGGCGGTGGCCGCCTACGAACAGGTCGGCGGCGGCAATATCGTGGTGGTCGAGCCCTGCCCGCCGGGCGAGGCGCACAAGTACGGCATTGTGGCCCTGGAGAACCGGCAGGGCCGCCTCGGCCGCATGACCGGAATGGTCGAGAAGCCCGCCCCGGGGACCGAGCCCTCGAACCTTTTCATCTCCGGCCGCTACATCCTGCAGCCCGAGATCTTCGACATCCTGGAAAAGGGAGAGCGCGGCGCCGGCGGCGAAATCCAGCTCACCGACGGCATGGCTGCGCTGATGAAGAGCCAAGCCTTCCACGCCCTCGAGTTCGACGGGACCACCTACGACTGCGGCGACAAGATCGGCTGGCTCCGCGCGAATGTCGCCATGGCGTTGAAGGACCCCAAGCTGGCCGATGCGGCCCGGGCGGCGCTGCGGCCGCTGTTCGACTGAACACCCTCATTTCAACCGCTCATCCCGGCGAAAGCCGGGACCCAGGTTTTGCCGCAACCCACCGCCCTACGATAAAGAGCCTGGGCCCCGGCTTTCGCCGGGGTGAGCGGAATAGTTGATGACGAAGCGGCTTTTCATCCTCGGCTACGGCTTCACCGGCGCGGCCATGGCTCGCCGCTTGATCCCGCACGGCTGGAGCCTGACGGGCGCGGCTCGGTCGGAGGGCGGGCGCGCGGCCATGGCCAGCCAAGGCGTGCGCAACGTCGATCCGTTCGACGCCGAGGCTCTGGCGAAGGTGCTGAACGAAACCGACGCCGTCCTGATCGCCGCCCCGCCCGATGCGGAGGGCTGCCCCGGCCTGAAGGCTTGCGCTCCGGCCCTGGAGGCAGGCGCCCGGCCGAAGTGGATCGGCTACCTCTCCACCACCGGGGTCTATGGCGACCGGGGCGGGCGATGGGTGTTCGAGACGAGCGCGCTGAACGCCCATTCCCCGGAGGGCGCGCGGCGGGCGGGCGCGGAGCACGACTGGCTGGCGACGGGCGAGCGGCTCGGTCTCGCGGTCCACCTGTTCCGCCTGCCGGGCATCTACGGCCCCGGCCGCTCGGCCTTCGAGCGCCTGCGCGACGGGACCGCCCGGCGGATCGTCAAGCCGGGACAGGTGTTCTCGCGCATCCACGTGGACGACCTCGCCGCCGCGCTGGAGACCTCCATGGCGCGCACCCGGGCGGGCGGCATCTACAATCTCTGCGACGACGAACCGGCCCCCGCGGCGGAGGTCACCGCCCATGCGGCCCGCCTTCTCGGCCTGGAGCCGCCGCCCGAGGAGCCGCTGGAAACCGCCGGGCTCTCCCCCATGGCCCTGCGCTTCTACGCCGAATCCAAGCGGGTCTCGAACGCCCTCGCCAAGGCCGAACTCGGCTGGCGACCAGCCTACCCAACCTACCGCGAGGGGCTGGCGGCGATCCTAGCCACCGGTGGCTAGACGCTGACCTCCTCCACCGCCGCGATCAGGCGGGCGAGGTCTTCGGGGCGGGCCAGGCGGTGGTCGCCTTCCTCGATCAGGGTGAAGGTCACGTCCTTGCCGGTCAGGGCCTCGGAAAGGGCCTGGGCGTGGCGCCAGGGCACGTCGTAGTCCATGTCGCCCTGGAGGATGCGCACGGGGACGGTGATCGCCACCGGACCCGGAAGGATCGACCAGCGGCGACCCTCCTCCAGAAGGGTGCGGGAGATCGGATAGTCGTCGCCGAAGTCGGACGGCCGCATCCAGACGCCGTCGCGCTCGAGCGCCGCGCGGGCCTCGTCGCTCAGCTCCGGCTCCATCAGCTTCTCGGTGAAGTCCGCCGCCGGGGCCACGAGCACCAAGGCCTTGATCCGCTCCGGCCGCGCCAGGGCCGCGAGGCAGGCAAGCCAGCCGCCCATGGAGGAGCCGACCAGGATCAGCGGCCCCTCGGTCAGCTCGTCGATCACCGCCAGGGCGTCCTCGCGCCAGGCGCCGATGGTCCCGTCCGCGAAGGCGCCCGAGGACTCGCCGTGGCCGGAATAGTCGAAGCGCAGGTAGGACCGGCCCTTGTCGGTGGCCCAGTAGGCCAGGGTCTGGGCCTTGGTCCCGGTCATGTCGGAGTTGAATCCGCCGAGCCAGAGCACCGTCGGCCCCGCGCCATCGACCCGCCGCCAGGCCAGCTCCTCGCCGCCCCGCGCCAGCTCTCCGGCGGCTTCGTTCGCCCTCGGCCGCACCTCAGTGCTTGTCCGTCTTGGCGGCCAGCCAGTCCATCAGGGCCAGGAACACGCCGGAGACCACGAAGGTGATGTGGATCACCACCAGCCACATCAGGTGGTTGCTATCCACGCCCTCCCCCTGGCTCAGCCGCATGAAGGCGCGCAGCAGGGCGATGGCCGAAATCGCCACGATGGAGGCGATCAGTTTCATCTTCAGGCCGGAGAAATCGACCGTGCCCATCCAGCTCGGCCGGTCCACATGGTCGCCGGTGTCGATCTTGGAGACGAAGTTCTCGTAGCCCGAGAAGATCACGATCAGGAGCAGGTTGCCCGCCAGCGACAGGTCGATCAGCGAGAGGACCATCAGGATGGCGTCCTCGGGCTTCATCTCCATCAGGTGCGACAGCTCGTGCACCAGCTCGGCGCCGAACACCCAGAGCAGCGCGCCCAGGGCCACCACCAGCCCCAGGTAGAAGGGGGCCATCAGCCAGCGCGACTTGAACAGGAGGTCCTCGAGGAGGAGCTCCGCCTTGGGTTTGCTCATTGGGGTCCCACTTCCACCAAAAGCCTCAACTGCCCCGGACTTATGTCCGAAGCTTGGCGGAGCAGGCCTTCTCCACCGCCGCGACGACGCGCGCCGAAAGCTGCTCGATCTCGACGTCGGTCAGGGTGTGGTCGCGCGGCTGGACCGTGACCTCGATGGCCACCGACTTGGAGCCTTCGGGCACGCCCGGTCCCTCGTAGACGTCGAATACGCGGGCCGCCGTCACCAGGGCCTTATCGACGCTGAGCGCCGCGCGGACGAGGTCGCCCCCGGCCTTGTCGCGATCCACCACGAAGGCGAAGTCGCGTTGCAGCGGCATCAGGGGCGACAGGCTCAGCGAAGGCTTGGTCTTCACGGCGCGCTTCTTCGGCTCGGGGATCGCCTCCAACACCAGCTCGAAACCGTAGACGGGGCCCGCCACGTCCAGGGAGTCCAGCACCGCCGGGTGCAGCTCGCCGAACTCCGCCAGCACCGCCTTGGGACCGAGCTGCAGCCGGGCCGAGCGGCCGGGGTGCCACCAAGTACTGGCCGAGCCTTGCGCCACCTGCAGCGAAGCGACGGGAGCGCCCAGCTCCTCCAGCAGGGCTATCAGGTCGCCCTTGAGCACGAACAGGGGATCGGCCGCGGACGGTTTGGCCCAGTCGCGGGCGGGACGCGGGGCGACGATGGCGGCCACGGCGGTCTTCTGGTCGGCGGGCTCGTCGCCGGCGAAGACCGGGCCGATCTCGAACAGGGCGCAGTCGGCGAAACCCCGCGCGGCGTTGCGCCCCGCGGCCTCGATCAGCCCCGGCAGGACGCTCGGGCGCATGCAGTCGAGCTCGGCGGCGATGGGATTGGCCAGCACCAGCACGTCCTGCCCGCCGCCGAACAGCTCGGCCGTCTTCCGCGCCGTGAAGGACCAGCCGATCGTCTCGGAATAGCCAAAAGCAGCCAGAGCCCGGCGCGCGGCGCGGGCGCGGGACTGGCGGGGGGTCAGCACCCCGCCCGGCGGGCCTTGCAGGTCCGGCAGGGGATCGGCCGGCAGGGCGTCGAAGCCGACGATCCGCGCCACTTCTTCCACCAGGTCCGCGGGCCCGTCCACGTCGCGCCACCAGGTCGGCGGCTGCACCGACAGGCGCTGGCCCTTCGGGGTCAGGGCGAAACCGAGCGCGGTCAAAACCTCGGCGATTCGATCATCGCCCACGGTCAGGCCGGTCAGGCGCTTGACGTAGGCGGGGTCGAAATCCACCGGCGCGGGCGGGGCAGGGACTTCGCCCGCCAGCACGACTTCGGAAGGCTCGCCGCCGCAAAGCTCCAGGATCAGTTTGGTGGCCAGCTCCAGGCCGGGAACCACGAAGCCGGGGTCGACGCCCCGGGCGAAGCGGTACTGGGCGTCGGAGAAGATACTGAGCTTGCGCCCCGTCTCGGCGGTGCGGATCGGATCGAACCAGGCGCTCTCGACGAAGACATCGGTGGTCTCCTCCGAACAGCCGGTGGAGATTCCGCCCATGACGCCGCCGAGGCCGACAGGGCGCTCCCCGTCCGCGTCGGCGATCACGCACATCTCGGGGCCGATGTCGTAGGTCTTGCCGTCCAGGGCGATCAGGTGCTCGTCCCCGTGCGGGCTGTGGGCCCCGAGCCGCGCCGAGATCGTCCCGCCCACCAGCTTGGCCGCGTCATAGACGTGCAGCGGCCGGCAGCGGTCCAGAGAGAGCAGGTTGGTGACGTCCACCAGGGCGTTGATGGGGCGCAGCCCCACCGACTTCAGCCGCGTCTGCAGCCAGGCCGGCGACGGGCCGTTCTTCACGCCGCGGATCAGCCGGCCGGCGAAGGCCGGGCAGGCCTCCGGCGCGTCGATGCGGATGGAGATCGGGCAAGGGAACTTGCCGGGCACGGGTTCGACCGGCGCCGTGGTCAGCTTGCCGATGCCGACGGCCGCCATGTCGCGGGCGATGCCGGCCACCCCCAGCCAGTCGGGGCGGTTGGGCGTGACCTCGAAGTCGATCACCGGCTCGGCGCCGAACAGGGCGGCGGCGGGCGTGCCGACTTCCAGCGAGGCGTCGAGGTCCAGAATGCCGTCGGACTCGCCGTCCAGCTCCAGCTCCGAGCCCGAGCACAGCATGCCGTTGGAGACCACGCCCCGCACCGGCTTTTCCACCAGGGTGACGCCGAGCCCCGGCACATAGGCGCCGATGGGGGCGTAGATGGTCACCAGGCCCGCCCGCGCGTTCGGCGCGCCGCAGACGATCTCCTTGCGACCGTCCACCGTATCCACCTGGCAGACCCGCAGGCGGTCGGCGTTGGGGTGCTGCACCGCCTCGACGATCTTGGCCACCGTGAAGGGCGCGAGTTTCGCCGCCCCGTCGGCGACGTGCTCGACCTCCAGCCCCGCCATGGTCATGGCGTCGGCCACCTCGCCGATGGAGGCGGCGGTGTCCAGGTGGGTCTTCAGCCAGGAGAGGGAGAACTTCATCAGCTCAGCCCGCTGGCGGGATTGGGCGCCGCGAAGGGCGAGAAGCCGTAGTGCGACAGCCAGCGCACATCGCTCGCGAACATGTCGCGCAGGTCCGGGATGCCGTACTTCAGCATGCCCAGACGATCGACACCGAAGCCGAAGGCGAAGCCCTGCCACTCCTCGGGGTCGAGGCCGCAGTTTCGCAGCACGTTGGGATGCACCATCCCGCAGCCGGCCACCTCCAGCCAGTCGGTCCCTTGGCCGATCTTCAGCTCCCCGCCGGAACGGTCGCACTGGATGTCCATTTCGGCGGACGGCTCGGTGAAGGGGAAGTGGTGGGGGCGGAAGCGCGCGCCCACCCCCTCCGTCTCGAAGAACCGGGAGATGAAGGTCTCCAGGGTCCACTTGAGCTGGCCCATGTGGACGCCCCGGTCGATCACCAGGCCCTCCATCTGGTGGAACATGGGCGTGTGGGTCTGGTCAGAGTCGCAGCGGTAGGTGCGCCCCGGGATGATCACCCGGATCGGCGGGTCCTGCGGCGGGGTGAACTGCGGCGCCGGCGCGCCCGCATTGTCCTGCCGCATGGTGCGGATCTGCACGGGGCTGGTGTGGGTGCGCAGCAAGCGCCGCTCCCCGTCGGGGCGCGGATTGAAGAAGAAGGTGTCGTGCATCTCCCGCGCCGGGTGCTTGGGCGGGAAATTCAGGGCGGTGAAGTTGTGGAAGTCGTCCTCGATGTCCGGGCCTTCAGCCACGGCGAAGCCCATCTCGGCGAAGATGGCGACCATCTCGTCCATCACCTGCATGGTCGGATGGACCGAGCCCTTGCGGCGGGGCGAAGGAGGCAGCGACAGGTCGACCCGCTCGGAGGCCAGCCGCGCGCCAAGCGCTTCGGCGTCGAGGGCCGTCTTGCGTTCGGTGATCGCCGTCTGCACGCGGTCGCGCAGGCCGTTGATCCGCGGGCCCATTTCGCGGCGCTCATCCGGGCTCATGGCGCCGAGCGACTTCAAGAGGCCCGACACCGAGCCCTGCTTGCCCAGCGCGGCCACGCGCAGGGCTTCGAGCGCGGCAAGGTCGCCCGCCGCGGCGGCCGCCGCGGTCAGCTCAGCTTCGAGTTGGGACAGGTCCGTCATGCGTTTCCGCCTGCATCGCCCCTCTCCGTCGCCGGAGAAGGAGGACCCGGCTCCGCTGGAGCCGGGTGGGTGAGGAGGTCGCGCAACGCTTGGAGAAGGGCCCTAGAGCCCCATCGCCTCGGTTAGGCCAGCGCGGCGCGCACCTGGTCGGCGATGGCCTTGAAGCCGGCTGGGTCGTTACCCGCGATGTCGGACAGGACCTTGCGGTCGATGTCGATCTTCGCCAGCTCCAGGCCGTGCATAAATCGGGAGTAGGTCATCCCTTCGATCCGCGCCGCCGCGTTGATGCGCTGGATCCACAGCGAGCGGAAGCTGCGCTTGCGGACCTTGCGGTCGCGGTAGGCGTACTGGCCGGCCTTGTCGACCGCGGCCTTGGCCGTGCGGATGGTGTTCTTGCGCCGGCCGTAGAAACCCTTGGCCTGCTCGAGAACCTTCTTGTGTCGTGCGTGGGACGTAACGCCCCGTTTGACGCGCGCCATATCAACTCACCTCGTCTTCGATTGGATCAGGATTCAGCCGTACGGCAGGTACTTCTTGATGATGACGGCGTCGGAGTCCGACATCACCTTCGTCCCGCGGTTCGTCCGGATGTACTTGGCGTTGTGGCTCAGCAGCCTGTGCCGCTTGCCCGCAACGCCAGCCTTCACCTTGCCGGAGGCGGTGATCTTGAAGCGCTTCTTGGCGCCCGATTTGGTCTTCAACTTCGTCGGCATTTCTGATCGGAGCCTAAGCTCCGCCTTCTGAAAAAGCATGACGAGCCGCCCTGGCATGCCAATGGCCAGGCGACCCCGTAGAGAGCCGGCTCGCTTAAGGCAAAACCGCGGGGGATGCAATGCCGACACTCTGCCCCCTCCGGGGGAAGTGGCCCGAGCTTGCCTCGGGACGAAGGGGGCTGAAGCGCGCGACGAAGGCCCCCTACCCCCCGCTTCGCGGGTACTTCCCCCCAGAGGGGGCAGAGTGGAAAGCCCAAAAACAAAACCCCCAGCCTTTCGGCCGGGGGCTCTGGAAATCCGATCCTTCGCTCGCGCCTCAGCGCGGGGCGAGGATCATGATCATCTGCTTGCCTTCCATGCGCGGCTCGTACTCGACCTTGGCCACCGGCTCGAAGTCGGCCTTGACCTGCTGGAGGAGCTTCATGCCGAGCTCGGGGTGGGCCAGTTCGCGGCCGCGGAAGCGTAAGGTCACCTTGACCTTGTCGCCCTCCTCGAAGAAGCGGTGCATGGCCTTGGCCTTCACGTCGTAATCGTGGGTGTCGATATTGGGCCGGAGCTTGATCTCCTTGACCTCGACGACCTTCTGGCGCTTGCGCGCCTCGTTCTTCTTTTTCTGCTCCTGGAACTTGTACTTGCCGTAATCCAGGATCTTGCAGACGGGCGGGTCGGAGTTCGGGGAGACTTCGACGAGATCGAGACCGGCCTCTTCGGCGGCTTCGATGGCGGCGGAGGTGGGCATCACGCCCTGTTTCTCACCTGCGGCGTCGATCAGAAGTACCTTGAGGGAGCGTATCTCGTCATTGATGCGCGGGCCGTCCTTGGACGGGGGCGCCTGCATGGGACGGCGAATAGGCGTGTTCTCCTAGCCTGTTGTCACGGGGCCGGCGGTTCCCTCGATGAATCGCAATTACGGCCGAATATTATATGAAGAACGCAGGACCCGCGATCAAGCTGCACCGATGATTTGGTGGGCGGCGTTTTCCACGGTTTCCACGTCTAGCTCCCCAAGGTGTCGTGCGCGCAACACTTCGACCCGCTTTCCGCGGGGCGCGCAGAGGGCCGGATCGGACTCCCCGGAGAACAGCACCAGCCCCGGCGCGCCCGCCGCCGCGATCAGGTGGCTGGGGCCGGTGTCGTTGCCGACGAACAGGGACGCCCGCGCGCCGAGCCCCGCCATCTGCACGAAATCGGTGCGGCCTGTGAGGTCCTTGGCGCCGTGGGCGATCGCCAGAATGGCGTCGGCGAGGCCCTTCTCGCCCTTGCTCCCGATCACGCCCACGTCGAAGCCCCTGTAGGCCAGCTTCCTGGCCAGCTCGCCGTAGCGTTCCGCCGGCCAGCGCTTGCCCGGCCGTGCGGCCGAGGCGCCGGGGACCAGGAGGGCGTAGGGCGCGCTGAGGCCGAAATACTCGGGGCGGTTCTCGGGCGAGGGGTTCTCCAGCATCCAGGAGAGGTCCGGCGCGGGGGCGGTCCCCGGCGCGGTCGGGGCGTCAGGCCAGATGCCCGCGTCCTTCAGCTGCTCGGCCTGGCGCTCCAGGGTGTGCATGTCGTCGCGGTCCGGATTGCGGTGCGGGTGCGCGCATCCCCGGGCGATCCCAGACCACTTCGGCGGGAAAGGCAGCAGGGCGTAGAAATAGGCGCTGGAGCGGCTGGAGGTCTGCAGGTCGTAGACCCGGTCGTAGCGGGCCCGGCGCAGGCGCGCGAGCATGGCCAGCGTCGCCCCCAGCTTCCCAGGGCGCCCGTCGGTCTCCACCCGATCGACATAGGGGCTGGCGGCGGCCAGCGGCCCGTAGGGCGGGGTGGTCAGGAGGGTGATCTCGGCGTCCGGATGCGCGGCGCGGATCCGGGCCATCGGCGCAAAGGCCTGGACCATGTCGCCCAGGGCCGCGAGCTTGATCACCAGCACCTTCATGGCCGCCACCGGGCCAGCAAATCCGAGTAAGCGTCGAGCGTCGCCCCCGCCATGCGCTCCACCGAATAGAGGGCCTGGGCGCGGGCGCGGCCCTTGGCCCCCATGGCGGCGAGGCGCGAGGGCCCGGCGGTGAGGGCGACGGACAGCGCATCCGCCCAGGCGCGGGCGTCGCCGGGGGCGGCCAGCCAGCCGGTCTCGCCCTCCACCACCGTCTCCAGGGCCGCGCCGTGGGCGGCGGCGACCACGGGGCGGCGCATGGCCTGGGGCTCGACGGCCGTGCGTCCGAAGGCCTCCGGCTCCAGCGAGGGGGCGACGGCGATATCGGCGGCCATGTAGGCGGCGGGCATGTCCTCGCAGTGGCCGGGCATCTTGACCTCGCCCTCCAGCCCGGCGGCGGCGATGGCGGCCTCCAGTTCGGCGCGGTAGCCCTCGCGGCCCTGGTCGTCTCCGGCCAGGATCACCACGAAGCCGCCCTCCCCCCTCGCCTTCAGCCGCTGGGCCGCCGCGACCAGCAGGCCCTGGCCCTTCCAGCGGGTCAGGCGGGCGGCGCAAAGGATCACGGCGCGCTTGTCGTCCTCCGCCAGCCCCCACCCCGCGCGGACGGCGGCGATGCGCTCGGGCGAGACGGCCTCGGGGTCGAAACGGGCGAGGTTCACGCCCCGGGGGATCGCCAGCACCTTGGCCGGATCGACGTGGTGCTGCGCCAACACGTGGGCGCGGGTGTAGTCGGAATTGGCGATGACGAGGTCGCCGCGGGTCATGACGGCGTTGTACCAGCGCTTGGGCGCGGTCTTGGCATTGTAGACCCCGTGGTAGGTGGCCACGAGCGGGACCTTGCTCTCCCGCGCCGCCCACAAGGCCGCGAACGCGGGCGCCCGGCTGCGGACGTGGACGATGGAGACGCCTGCCTCGCGGATCACCTTCCGCAGCTTGGAGGCGTTGGCCAGCATGGTCGCCGGGTTCTTGGACTGCACGGGCAGGCGGATCAGTTCGCCGCCGACCTCCGCCAGCGCGCCCTCCAGCCGTCCGCCGAAGGAGGCCACGAGCGCCCGCCCCCCCGCCCGCGTCACCGCCGAGGCGATGTCGAGCGTGGTCTGCTCCACGCCCCCGGTGTCGAGGGCCGGCGTGACCTGCAGGAGGGTGAAATCGGAAGGCAGCCGGCTCACCGCGCCTGTTTGAAGGGGGTTGGGGCCGCCGTCCAGCCAAAGCCGTGTGACGTCGCCGCATTGACCCGGCTTTCCACAGGGGCCTACGGTCGTGCCTCAAGCCAAGCAGGAGCCGGCCCATGTGGCGTTCAATCCTCAGCGCCGCGGCGCTCGCGACCATTAGCGTTCCGGCCCTGGCCCAGCCCCCGGCTCCCAATCCCAACGCCGTGCGCGTCGCGGGGACGATCACGGCGGTCAGCGGCGACGCCGTAACGGTCAAGGCCGCCGACGGGACCGAGACCAAGGTCATGCTGACGGCGACCTCCACCGTGGTGATGAACCGCCCCGTTAGCCCCGACACCATCCAGCCGGGCAGTTTCGTCGCCACCGCCAACATGCAGCAGCCGGACGGCACGGGCCGGTCCACCGAGCTTCGGATATTCGAGCCCGGAAACCGGGGCGGCGAAGGCAGCCGCCCCATGGCCCAGCCGAACCAGATCATGACCAACGCCACGGTCACGGCCGCCAAGACCACCGCAGCGGGCCGCGAGGTCGACGTCGCCTACCCCGGCGGGACGCGCCACATCGTCCTGCCGACCGATGTCCAGCCGGTGGGCTCGTTCCCCGTCGCCAAGGCCGACATCAAGCCCGGCCTGACCCTGACCACCCAGGCGATCAAGGGCCCGGACGGGACCCTGACCGCCGCGCGCGTCACCCTGGCCCAGCCGGCGGCCGCCCAACGCTAAAGGGCGCGGCGGGACTCCATCTACCGTCCTTGGCGCGGAACGGCTTTCGCGTAGACCTCGATCCAGCCCAAGTCGGAGTACCCGCCGTCGCCGTGGCCGCTGCCGGGCATCAGGTCGGTGAACCCGATCTCGTCCACCTTGGTTAGGTCCGGCTTGTCGACCCACCGCCCGTGGGTGACGAGCTTGTCCACGTCGAGCTTGATCCACCGCGTCTCCGAGAAGGTGAATCCGGCCGGATGGAGGTCGTACTCCGTGCCGTCCTCGTGCTCGCCCAAGAGCCAGTCGCCGTTCGCCAGCTTGATGATCGGATGGATGCGGTGAAGGCCGGAAATCTTCACCAGCCAGTAGATCTTCGCCAGGCCGGTCAGGTCGTAGTAGTTGTTCTTGTCACGGAAGGCCGCGCCGCAGGTCTGCTCGCAGATTCCGGTCCACAGATGGGCGGGATTGAAAGGCACGACCCCCTCGCCGCCGTTGAACTGGATGTCCTTGCCGGAGGGGCCGTAGAGCTTCAGCTCCAGGTTGGGGTTGGCGATATTGTCCTGGGTGACCGGATGCTCGACCGGGCCCGGCGTCCGCTTCCACACCTCGCGCCACACCAGGGGCTGCTGCACCCCGCGCTCGGGGAGGGGCTGTCCGTTTTGGTCGACCGCCCGCTGCGGCGTCGTGACCCCCGGCGCGGCCGCTGCGGCGGGACCTTGAGCAACCATCGCCCAGGCCGCCGTACAGAGGACCCCGAGCAGCATCGTTTTCGACATCTGGCTCATCAAACTTCCCTCCCTATCGCTACCGTCAACGCCTCCGCGGGATTGGCCGCTGCCTCGGTTACTTGCAGCTCTCGATCTCGTCGAAGAGGCGGCGGGAGAGGTCGATCTCGGCGGCGCGCAGGCGGTGCTGCTGGCCCTTCTCGACGCCGAATTTGATCCTGTAGCCCTGCGCCTGCATCTGCTTGGCCTGGGCCGCCATGGCGTCGCGCCACGAGGGGTCGAGGTCGCCCGCGTGCATGTAGAGGCAGAGCGGCTTCAGCGGGGCGGTCGAGCCGCCGTCGTCCAGCAGGCCCGGATAGCCGGTCACGGTGGAGAAATAGGCCGGATATTTCGCCGCCACGTGGAAGGCGCTGAGCCCGCCGTTGGAGTGGCCCGCCAGGTGCAGCTTGCCGCCGGCTACACGATAGTCCTTGCGGATCATGTCGAGGAAGGCGGGGAAGATGCGGTCGCCGTCCTGGAAGAAGAGCTGCCCGCCGGGCGCCGCCGGGCTGATCACCACGTAGCCGCGCTTCTCCGCCTCGGCCCGCCAGTCGGCCGCCAGCGTGCTCTCGACGCCGCGCATCTCCTGCCCGCCGCCGGTGAAGACCAGGATCGTGGGATAGGCCTTGTCGGCCTGGTAGCCCGGCGGCAGCACCACCCGGTAGTCGACCTGCACCCCGCCGAAACGCCCCGATTTCGAGACGATCTCGGCATGGGCGGTCCCGGCGAACGCCAACAGTCCGGCGGTGGCGATCATCAAGGCGCGCATGCGGCGTCCCTCCCCTGCTCGCGGGGAGCATGCGCCGACGTCCGTCCGGCGAAAAGCTCTAGTCCTTGGAAGCGACCAGCCGCACAGCGGCCTGTTCCGGCATAGGCTCGGGAAGGCTCGCGGGGACCTGGCCCTGGAACAGGTGCTTGCGAATCTTGATCAGCTCGTGGGCGATCTTCTCCGACGCCTCGGCTTGCCGACGCATCAGGTCCAGCAATGCGGGATCGACGTTGATCTGCATTTGACGCGCTCCCCACTCCAGTGGCCGCGCCTTAGAAAAGCTTAACCATGTCCTCCGCGCCAGTGCGTGGACGGAGCGATTCGCCCGGTGGGCGATTCGGCCGCAGGTGGGCTTCCGGTCGCAGACTCGCCCTAGAAGGGCAGCCAGCTCCGCTTGCGGGTGTAGGCGAGGTAGCCGACGTTGGCGCCGAGGCGCAGGCCCAGGCCAGCCCGCATGGGGGCCAGGGTGATGTCGTTGGCCCGCTGGTAGTTCACCCCGATCCCGCCGATCAGATAGGCCGTGCCCTCGACCCCCGGGAAGCGCTGGAAGATCGCCTCCGGGTACTGGAGATTGTAGCAGAGGGTGAAGACGCGGCTGGCGTTGCCGCCGAGGTCCCAGCCGATCGACGGGCCCTGCCAGAACACCCGCTCGGTGGGGCGGTTCTTCATGTAGACCAGCCCCCGCCCGTAGCGCAGGCCGAAGCTGAAGGCGGCGGAGGCCTCCTCGCCGGCGATGTAGGCGGTGGGACGGCCGTGGTCGCGGAACACCCGCTCGATGGCGCCGCCCGCGGTCTCGGCGGTGACGCCGAGGAAATCCGACACGGAATTGACGATCTCCTCCCGGCTGAAGGTCTCGGCCGGAGTGTTGGCGTCGTACTGGGCGCGGGGCGGGACGGGCGTCGGAGGCGCTTCGGCGGGGGGCTGTCCGCCAGGCTGGGCGACCTGCTGGCCGCCGCCGGTGCGGTCGCCCTGCGCGAAGGCTGAGCGGGCGGCGAGGCCTGCGCCGAGTGCGGCGCTGGCGGCGATCAGCTTGCGTCTGTCCATGAGCCTAGACCTCCATGCGCCTCCCCGCCCTGGCATGGCGCGGTCATGCTTAACCAAGGATGAACCTGCCCGCTTCGCGGCCCCCTTCGTCCGCCCGTTCGGGCGGACACTTCCCCCACAGGGGGCAGAGTAGGGCGCCCCAACTCTTCCCCTCTTGGGGGAAGTACCCGCGAAGCGGGGGATGGGGGCCGCGAAGCGGGACGGTCGCACTCGCGCCGCCCCCGCAATGTGCTAGGAGGCGCCCATGACTCCCCTTTCCCGCATCCGCAACTTCGCCATCGTCGCCCACATCGACCACGGCAAGTCGACCCTCTCCGACCGCCTCATCCAGGAGACGGGGGGCCTGACCGCGCGGGAGATGACCGCCCAGGTGCTGGACTCGATGGACATCGAGCGCGAGCGCGGCATCACCATCAAGGCCCAGACGGTGCGGCTGAACTACAAGGCCAAGGACGGCGAGCAATACGTCCTCAACCTGATGGACACCCCCGGCCACGTCGACTTCGCCTACGAGGTCTCGCGGTCGCTCGCCGCCTGCGAGGGCTCGATCCTGGTGGTGGACGCCAGCCAGGGCGTCGAGGCCCAGACGCTCGCCAACGTCTACCAGGCCATCGACAACAACCACGAGATCGTGCCGGTCCTGAACAAGATCGACCTGCCGGCCGCCGAGCCGGAGCGGGTCAGGACCCAGATCGAGGAGGTCATCGGCCTCGACGCCTCCGACGCCGTGCTGTGCTCGGCCAAGAGCGGCATCGGCATCACCGACGTGCTGGAGGCGATCGTCACCCGCCTGCCGGCCCCCAAGGGCGACGAGAACGCCCCGCTGAAGGCCCTGGTGGTGGACGCCTGGTACGACGCCTACCTCGGCGTCGTCGTGCTGGTCCGGGTGTTCGACGGGCGGCTGAAGGCCGGCCAGCAGGTGCGGATGATGCAGACCGGCGCCAGCCACCGCATCGACAAGGTCGGCGTGTTCCTGCCCAAGAACACCGACGTCGAGAGCCTCGGGCCCGGCGAGATCGGTTTCATGACCGCCTCGATCAAGGAGGTGGCCGACGCCGCCGTGGGCGACACCCTGACCGACGAGAAGCGCCAGACCGAAAAGGCCCTTCCCGGGTTCAAGGAGGTGCAGTCGGTGGTGTTCTGCGGCCTGTTCCCGGTGGACGCGGCCGACTTCGAGGACCTGCGCGCCGCGGTCGGCCGGCTGCGGCTGAACGACGGCAGCTTCAACTACGAGATGGAATCTAGCGCGGCCCTGGGCTTCGGCTTCCGCTGCGGGTTCTTAGGCCTGCTGCACCTGGAGATCATCCAGGAGCGACTGAGCCGCGAGTTCGACCTCGACCTGATCGCGACCGCCCCGTCGGTGATCTACAAGATCGCCCAGATCGACGGCACGACCATCGACCTGCACAACCCCGCCGACATGCCCGATCCGATGAAGATCGAGAGCATCGCCGAGCCCTGGATCAAGGCCACCATCTTCACCCCGGACGAATACCTCGGGGCGGTGATCAAGCTCTGCCAGGACCGGCGCGGCAGCCAGCGCGAGCTCTCCTACGTCGGGACCCGGGCGATGGTGGTCTACGACCTGCCGCTGAACGAGGTGGTGTTCGACTTCTACGACCGGCTGAAATCGATCTCGAAGGGCTACGCCTCCTTCGACTACCAGATCGAGGACTACCGCATCGGCGACCTCGTCAAGATGCAGGTTCTGGTCAACGCCGAGCCCGTGGACGCCCTCTCCATGCTGGTCCACCGCAGCCGGGCCGAGGCGCGGGGCCGCGGCATGGTCGAGAAGATGAAGGAGCTGATCCAGCCCCACATGTTCCAGATTCCGATCCAGGCGGCTATCGGCGGCAAGATCATCGCCCGCGAGACGGTGCGGGCGCTGCGCAAGGACGTGACGGCCAAGTGCTACGGCGGCGACGCCAGCCGCAAGCGCAAGCTCCTCGACAAGCAGAAGGCCGGCAAGAAGCGCATGCGCCAGTTCGGCAAGGTCGAGATTCCGCAGGAGGCCTTCATCGCCGCCCTGAAGATGGACGACGACTGAGGCCGGGTTCGAGCGTATAATCCGGGTGTAATTCGAGCCGTGAGGAGAGTGTGATGCTGTCCGTCGTGCTTGCCGCCGCCCTGGGCGCCGCCCCGCTTCAGCCCATCGACCCGACCCCCGCCCGCACCGCCAACGCCGAGGCCTGCAGGACCGCAGGCGTTACCTCGACGGCGACCCCGCCCGCCCGCCCCGGCGCGCGCAGGCTCGGCGACCTGCCGCCTGCGCTGCTGATGCGTACGGTGCTCCGCCGGATAGGCGGCTGCTCCGTCGTCGAGGTCGCCCGTGACGATCCTCGTTACGAGCCCCAAAGCAGCGGCGGCCGCCGCTGGGTGAAGGAGCCCGCGGGCGACGCGCGCTTCGATCGCGCCAATCCAGCCCGCTTCCGCAATGGCTTCGGCCAACCGACGCCGGCGACCCCCACCCGCTGAGGCGTAGCGTCCCGATGACGAGGGGCCGCGTCTGTGGCAGCGTAGAAGGGTAGAGGATCAGTCTCATGCCCGTACTCCCCGCCTTCGCCGTCATCGCCGTCCTGGCCTCAGGCGTGCCGATCACGCCGGCCACCTCCATGTACCCGACAGCCGAGATCGTCTCGACCCTGCCCAAGCACCCCTGGTGCAGCGAGTGGTCCCAGATGAGCTTCAAGGCCGACGGCCGGGTGGAGATGAAGGACATCTCCGGCGTGAAGGCGGGCGGCCCCACCGAGAAGCCGGGCGAGCAGATGACCGGCAAGTGGGAGATCAAGGGCGACAAGGTCCACGTCGACCAGGGGCACGGCGCCGCCGTCGTCGACCTCGTGGCCCTGCGCGACGCGAACTTCGGCATGGTCCTGGGCGTGGCCGAGGAATACTTCGGGCCCTGCGAGTAAGCGCCCAAACCTGATCTTAAAGTCTCTGCCCTACCTTCCATCCCGAACGCCACCGACGGGACCAGAAGGTCATGACGCGCTTTCCCATCGCCATCTTCGTCGCCCTCGCCCTGGTGGGCGCGGCCCGGGCCCAGAGCCCCGTTGAGGTCGCCCGCGCCCAGGGCGGGGCCAGCTGCCCCAAGTGCAACCTGTTCCAGGCCGACCTGTCGAACAAAGAACTGAAGTCGAAGAACTTCGCCGGGGCGCGCCTGCGTCAGGCCAACATGGCCGCCGCCGTGATGAACCGCAGCAGCTTCGCCGGGGCCGACCTGCGCGACGTGGACGCCTACGGCGCGGTCTTCTCCTCGGCCAATTTCGCCGGGGCCAACCTGACGAACGCCACCCTGGTGGGCGCCTACCTGCAGGGCTCCAACTTCGCCGGGGCGACCCTCGACGGGACCAACTTCTCCGGGGCCGAGATGTCCAAGGCCCGCGGCCTGCGCCAGGCCCAGCTGAGCGCCGCCTGCGGCGACAACTCCACCACCCTGCCCCCGGGCCTGCGCCTCCAGCCCTGCAGATAGCTCTCGCTTTCCGAGCTCCGGCGACCGCCTAGTGGCCCGGCCTCTCCAGGAGGCGAAGGGGGCGACCGATGCTATCCGAACAACAACAGGCGATGGCCGCACTGTTCCAGGCCCACGTCGGGGCCGAGCTCGAGGGCGACCTCGACACGACCATGGCCACGATGAGCGAGGCCCCGCACCTCAACCACGTGCCGACCATGGCCGGGGGCGTCGGCCGCGACGGGGTGCGGGCGTTCTACCGCGACCACCTCGTCGGCAAGTTCTTTCCCCCCGATGTCGAGATCAAGCCGGTGTCGCGCACCGTCGGCGAGGACCAGATCGTCGAGGAACTCTACATCAGCTTCACCCACACCACCGTGATCGACTGGCTGCTGCCCCTCGTGCCGCCGACCGGCCGGAAGGTGGAGATGGTCGTCGCCGTCGTGGTGGGCTTCCAAGACGGCAAGATCTCCCACGAGCACATCTACTGGGACCAGGCCGGCGTCCTGGTGCAGATCGGCCTCCTCGACCCCACGGGGCTGCCGGTCACCGGCGCGGAGAGCGCCCGCAAGGTGCTCGATCCGAAACTGCCCCCCAGGACCTGGTGAGCCGACGCCCATGGCGGCGGGCCTGCGGTTCTTCTATCCTGAGGCGGGGCCTTTTTCGGCCCCCTGAGTAGGAGCGGCCCGTGACAGATAAGTTTTCCTATGACGCCCTCAGGGACGCCATCGAGAAGGGCGTGCCCTCCGAAACCGACCGCGAAGTGCTGATCGCCCACGTGGAGCACCTGCAGTCGGCCGAGGGCACCGAAGCCTTTGAGTCCGCCTACGAGCATTTCGTCAAAAGCGCCCAGAGCCACCTCTCCGCCCTCGGCAGCTACCTCGTCCACCTGGAGGCGATGCTGGGGGCCTGATCCCTGCAGCGAGCCCTGGCGACGCCGGGGCTCGAAGGCTACGTTGGCGCCCTTCGGGCATGGCCGCAGGCGCTCCATGAAAGTCGGAACTCTTCGATCGGGTCTGGCGAGCGCCGCCATCGTCATGGCGGGCGCCGAGGCGCCGCCTGCCACGGCCGCAGATATTTCCCCCGCCGACGCCGCCCACATCGCCGCCATCGAACGCGCCCTGGCCACCCCGTCCGTGATCCGAGGCGCCCCTGCCCCCGCCACGAGCCTCGCCGAGCGCATGGCCGTCTACAACGTGCCCGGGGTCAGCATCGCCTATATCCGCGACGGCAAGATCGCCTGGGCGCGCGGCTACGGCCTCAAGCAAAAGGGCGGCGAGCCGGTCACCCCCGACACGCTTTTCCAGGCGGGATCGATCAGCAAGCCCGTCGCTGCGATGTCGGTCCTCTCCCTCGTGCAGGCCGGCAAGCTGGACCTCGACGCCGATGTGAACCGCTACCTGAGGCGCTGGAAGGTCCTGGCCGACAGCCTCACCGCCCGGACGCCGGTCACCCTGCGCGGGCTCCTGAGCCACACCGCGGGCGTGACGGTGCACGGCTTCCCCGGCTACGCGAAGGGCGAGAAAATCCCGACGCTCGTCCAGGTGCTCGACGGCGCGAAACCCGCCAACACGCCGCCCATACGGGTCGACACGGCGCCCGGGACAATCTGGCGGTACTCCGGCGGCGGCTACGTCATCACCCAGAAGCTGCTGGAAGACGTCACCGGCCGACCCTTCGCCGCCTTCGCCGAGACGGCCGTGCTGCGCCCCGCCGGAATGGACGCGAGCACCTACGCCCAGCCCCTTCCAGCCGCGAGAGCGAAGGCCGCAGCCGTGCCGTACCGGGCCAACGGCGCACCGGTCGAGGGCGGCGCCCACACCTATCCTGAGATGACCGCCGCGGGGCTGTGGACCACGCCGTCCGACCTCGGCCGCTTCGCTATCGAAGTTCAGAAGGCCCTGGCCGGGCGATCGAAGATCATCGCCCAGCCCCTCGCCCGCGAAATGCTCAAGCCCGGCGGCCTGGGAGGCTGGGGTCTGGGACTCAGGATCGGCGGGGCGGCCGAGCGGCCCTACTTCGAGCATAACGGCGCCGACGAAGGCTTCATCTCGGAAATGGTCGCCTACAACGACGGCGACGGCGTCGCCATCATGACCAACGGCGACGGCGGCGGCAGACTGGCCGACGAGGTGCTGCGGACCGTCGCCCTGGAATACGGCTGGCCGGACCTCGGTCCGCGCAGGATCACCCCCGTCGCCATGCCCGCGGAGGCGCTGGACCGGTACGTCGGCCACTACCGGCTCGGCCGCTATCTCGTCCTCGACATCGTCCGGGAGGGGGGCGGCCTCGCTGCGCAGGTCGACGGCCGGCCAAAGTACGAAATCTTCCCGGTTGACGGGGACCACTGGGCCTATCGGGACATCGAGGCCGAGATCGCTTTCGCGGCCGAACAGAAGGGAATGCGGACCGGCCTGTCTCTGAAGGACGGCGGCGACAATACCGGCGTCCGGATCGCCGACGCCGAGGCCGGCGGCCTGCGCCAGGCCCTGGCCGCCAAACTGGCGGCTCAGTCCCAGGACCCCGCCACGGAGGCGGCGGTGCGCCGGATCGCCGACGAACTGAAGCGGGGCGCGCCCGACTACTCGCGAATGCGTCCGAGCATCGCCGACACGGTGCTGCGCCAGCTCTCCGGGATCACGGCGGAGATCAACCGCTATGGCGCGGTCGCCTCCGTGCGCTTCAAGGGCGTGGGGCCCGCGGGGGCGGATATCTACGAGGTCGCCTTCGACACCGGGACCAAGACCGAATGGCGGATTCTGCTGGACGCCGACGGCGAGGTCGAAAGCCTGGGCTACCGCGACCTGGCGCCCTGACTACAGCTTGATCGGCGGCACGGCCCGGATGTGCAGTTCCTTCAGTTGGCGGTCTTCCGCGCCCGAGGGGGCGTTCATCAATAGGTCCTGGCCCTGCTGGTTCAGCGGGAAGGCGATGACCTCGCGGATGGCGGTCTGGCCGGCCAGCAGCATGACGATGCGGTCGATCCCGGGCGCCAGGCCCCCGTGCGGCGGGGCGCCGTAGCGGAAGGCGTTCAGCATGCCGCCGAACTGGGCCTCGACCACGTCCGCGCCGTAGCCGGCGGTCTCGAAGGCCTTCAGCATGATGTCCGGCCGGTGGTTCCGGATGGCCCCCGAGCACAGCTCATAGCCGTTGCAGACGATGTCGTACTGGTAGGCCAGGATCTCCAGCGGATCCTTGCTGGTCAGCGCCTCCATCTCGCCCTGGGGCATGGAGAAGGGGTTGTGGCTGAAGTCCACCCGCTTCTCGTCCTCGTTCCACTCGAACATCGGGAAGTCGACGATCCAGCAGAAGTCGAAGCGCCCCTCGGCGACCAGGTTCAGGTCGGTCCCGACCTTGGTGCGCGCGGTCCCGGCGAACTTGTGGAACACCTTGGGATCGCCCGCGACGAAGAAGGCGGCGTCCCCCTGGCCGATGCCGAGCTGCTTGACGAAGGCGGCCGTGCGCTCCGGGCCGAGGTTCTTGGCGATCGGCCCGCCCCACTCGGCGTTCTCCTCGCTCCAGAAGGTGTAGCCGAGGCCCGGCTGGCCCTCTCCTTGCGCCCACGAGTTCATGCGGTCGCAGAAGGCGCGGGAGCCGCCACCCGGCGCGGGGATGGCCCAGACGGCGTTCTTCGGATCGGCGTCCAGGATGCGGGCGAAGAGGCCGAAGCCGCCCCCGCGGAAATGCTCGGAGACCTCCTGCATCTCGATCGGGTTGCGCAGGTCCGGCTTGTCGGTGCCGTACTTGGCGATGGAGTCCCGATAGGTGATGCGCGGGAAGGGATAGGGCGTGACCGTCTTGCCATCGGCGAACTGCTCGAAGACGCCGTGCAGGACCGGCTCGATGGCGGCGAACACGTCCTCCTGCGTGACGAAGCTCATCTCGACGTCGAGCTGGTAGAATTCCAGCGACCGGTCGGCGCGCAGGTCCTCGTCGCGGAAGCAGGGGGCGATCTGGAAGTAGCGGTCGAAGCCCGAGACCATCAGCAATTGCTTGAACTGCTGGGGCGCCTGCGGAAGGGCGTAGAACTGGCCCGGGTGCAGGCGTGACGGCACCAGGAAATCGCGGGCGCCTTCAGGACTGGAGGCCGTCAGGATCGGGGTCTGGTACTCAAGGAAGCCCTGGTCGACCATGCGGCTGCGGATCGAGGAGATGACCTTCGAGCGCAGGACGATGTTGCGGTGGAGCGTCTCGCGCCGCAGGTCCAGGTAACGGTGCTTGAGCCGCAGCTCCTCGGGGTAATCAGGCTCGCCGAACACCGGCAGCGGCAGCTCGGCCGCCTCGGACAGGACATCCAGCCCCGTCACCCGCACCTCGACCTCGCCGGTCGGCAGGTTGGGATTCACCGCGTCGGCGGCGCGGGCGATCACCTCGCCGTCGATGCGGATCACGCTCTCGGCGCGGGCGCGCTCGGCGATGTCGAAGCCGGGCGTGGTCGGCGACAGCACGAGCTGTGTCAGGCCGTAGTGGTCGCGCAGGTCGATGAACAGCAGGCCGCCGTGGTCGCGCTTGCGGTGGATCCAGCCGGAAAGCTTCACGGTCTGGCCGGTGTCGGCCCGGCGAAGGGCGCCGCAGGTATGGGAGCGATAGGGGTTCATGGGGGCTGGCCGCTCGGCCGAAATGTCCGTTTTCGAAAGGCGGCGAAGGGCGCATGGGCCGTGCGCCGTGTCAAGCGACAGCCCCAGCCTACGGCCGTGCGATCAGAGGCACCCCTCCTCCTGATGGACGCCCCGGATGGAGACCAGACGGTCCTGGTCGTCGACCCGCCAATAGGCGCTCGCACCCCAGGCGCAGACGAGGACGGTGCCCAGGTTGCGGTGTGCGCGATGCTCCCCCCCGTAATCGGCTTCCTCCTTGAAACCCTGGCTCCTCAGCACCCGCAGGACTTCCTCATCGGGCGTGCCCACGGGAAACCGGCGTTGCAGCCGGTCGGTCAGGACCGCCGAGGAGTCGTGCTTCAACTGCAGCCCCGTGGTGAGCGGGGCCGGAACGGTAAGGGTGCACGCGCCTGTCAGGCAGAGGGCGGCTGCGAGGGCGATGAACGGGAGGCGGCGCATGGGCGGGCTCCTGACGGGTCAGCAACGCACGGGGGGCGCCGTACCCACCGCAAAGCTTCGACAGGGGCCGTGTCGAAACTTGGACCACCCCCGGGGCTGACCGTGCCCGAAAGCGAAGCTGGCGCCCCGGGTTACTACCCCGGGGCGCCGCCCCACCATCACCGTCCGCGGGGGAGAGGTCGCGGGCGGACTCAGGACGCCGATGCGCGCTGGGCGCGCAGGCGGGCCTTGTGTTCGGCGATCAGGGCCGCGCCCCGCTCGCTCAGGACGTAGCAATAGGTGGCGTCGTGGATGACCGACCACTCGTCGCCGGTCTTCTCGACGAATTCGAGCAGCCCGATGCGGCAGAGGTCCCGGCTGAGACCGAGCTTGGCCACGCCCTCGTCGTCCGGCTTGCCCCAGGCGGAGGTCCGCACGCGCACGCAGCCGGCGTAGGAGGCCTCCTGCAGGATGCGCAGCTGGTAGGCGTTCAGCGAATCCAGCGTGGATCCGGCCGCATCGCTCGCCGCCAGTTTCCGCGCCATTGAATGCTCGGCCATGCGCCGCCCCGGTTCAAATCGTTGCGGCCAGCATCCCCATTCACGCGAGTTTCTCAATTCAGCATTCGTCCCTAGATAGTAGTACCTACGTATAGGGAGCCTAGGGAGAATGGCGCCCAGGTCGCCTCCCGATTGTCCTGAGATGGCTTTCCGTCACCCCCCGGGGTATCGACGCCGGGCCCCCGGGCGCCTATCTGAGCGGCGTTGGAAACAGGGGACGGACGCCCGCCTTGCCCGAGCAGCTGAGCCTCGGATTCGATCAGCCCACGGTGTTCTCGCGGGAGAGCTTCATCGTCTCCGCCGCCAATGCGGAGGCCTTGGGCGCCGTCGATTCATGGCCGCAATGGCCCAGGCGGACCCTGGCCCTGGTCGGGCCGGCAGGCTCCGGCAAGAGCCACCTGGCGAGCCTCTGGGCGCGGGATACGGAGGCGGTGGAGATCGTCGACCTCGGCCCCCCCGTGGAGAGCCTGGAAGGGCGGCCTGTCCTGCTGGAGGAGGCCGACCGGCCGGGGCGGGACGAATTGCTGTTCCACCTGATCAACATGGCCGGGCGCCCCGGCGGCGGCCTGCTCCTGACCGCCCGCACCGCCCCCGCCGAATGGCCGGTCAGCCTGCCGGACCTGCGCTCGCGCCTGAACGCCCTGACCGTGGCGCCGCTGGGCGAACTCGACGACACGGTGCTGCGGGGCGTGCTGGAAAAGCTGTTCCGGGAACGCTCCATCCGCCCGCCCGAGGACCTGCTGGACTACCTGGTCTTAAGGATCGAACGCTCCGCCGCCCACGCCAAGGCGGTGGTGGCGCAGCTGGACGCGGTCGCGAGCGCCGAACACCGCGCGGTCAGCCGGGTCCTGGCCGGCCGGGTGCTGGATTTGACGCCAGAGCTCGATTTCCGCGGGCCTGAAGACGAGCGATTGCAATAAATTGTCATATTAGGGGTTATCTTAGGCCGGTCGGTGTCCGTCGCCGCCGCGACCCGTCTGGAGCGCCCACCCTGGAATCCGCCGCCCAAGCCCAAGCGATAGACCTGGACGCCGTCGATCCGGTGCTGGCCGGCGTGCGCCCGCGCCCCGCCACGTCCGGGCTGGAGCTGGACGAGGCGCTGCTCGCCTCCCCCGAGCGGTTCATCAACCGCGAGACCTCGTGGCTGGCCTTCAACCAGCGGGTCCTGGAGGAGAGCGAGAACCCCCACCATCCGCTGCTGGAGCAGCTTCGGTTCCTGTCCATCTCGGCCAGCAACCTGGACGAATTCTACATGGTCCGCGTCGCCGGCCTGAAGGGCCAGGTCCGCGAGGACGTGAAAGTCCTGAGCCAGGACGGCCTGACCCCCGCCGAACAGCTGGCCAGGATCACCACCGCCGCCGGCGACCTGATGCGCCGCCAGGCGCGGCGCTGGCGCGAACTGCGCGTCGAACTCGCAGGCGCCGGCATCAAGGTGCTGGACGCCGGGGAAGTGACGGCCGCCGACAAGGCGCGCCTGGAAGAGCTGTTCATCACCGAACTCTTCCCGCTCCTCACGCCCCTGGCCATCGACCCGGCCCACCCCTTCCCCTTCATCCCCAACCTCGGCTTCTGCCTGGCCCTGAAGCTGAAGCGCCATTCCGACGGCAAGTCGCTCTACGCCTTGATCCCGGCGCCCAGCCAGGCGCGGCGGTTCTGGAGCGTGCCGAACGGGGCCCGCGGCGCCTCCAAAGAGGTGCGCTACGTCGCCCTGGAGACCATGCTCTCCCTCTTCCTCGACCACCTGTTCCCCGGCCACGAGCTGGAGGCCCAGGGCGTCTTCCGCATCCTGCGCGACAGCGACGTGGAGATGGAGGAAGAGGCCGAGGACCTGGTGCGCGAGTTCGAGGCCATGCTGAAGCAGCGGCGCATGGGCTCGGTGGTGCGCGTCGCCATCGACGAGACCATGCCCGCGGACCTGCGCGACTTCATCATCCGCAACCTGCGCGCCGACCCCAAGGACGTGGTGCTGCTGCCGGGGATGCTGGGCCAGGCCCAGCTCGCCCAGCTGATCCCCCCCGATCGGGCCGAGCTCAAGTTCCCGGCCTACGAGCCGCGCTTCCCCGAGCGTATCCGCGACCACGGCGGCGACTGCTTCGCCGCCATCCGCGAGAAGGACATCCTGGTCCACCACCCGTACGAGAGCTTCGACGTGGTGGTCGGCTTCCTGCGCCAGGCCGCCGCCGATCCCAACGTGCTGGCGATCAAGCAGACCCTCTACCGCACCAGCCAGAACAGCCCGATCGTCCAGGCCCTGATCGACGCGGCCGACAACGGCAAGAACGTCACCGCCATCGTCGAGATCAAGGCGCGCTTCGACGAGGCAGCCAACCTGAAATGGGCCCGCGACCTGGAGCGGGCCGGGGTCCACGTCGTCTTCGGCTTCGTCGAGTACAAGACCCACGCCAAGATCTCGATGGTGGTGCGGCGCGAGGGCGGGGGCCTGAAGACCTACTGCCATTTCGGCACCGGCAACTACCATCCGCAGACCGCGCGCATCTACACCGACCTGTCGCTGTTCACCTGCGACGTCGCCCTCGCCCGGGACGCCAGCCGGGTGTTCAACTACATCACCGGCTACGCCGAGCCGGACGAGCTGGAGAAGCTGGCGATCTCGCCGATCGGCCTGAAGCCCAAGCTCATCGACTCCATCGCCGCCGAGGCCGAGAACGCCCTGGCGGGCAAGCCGTCCGGCATCTGGGCCAAGCTCAACGCCCTGGTCGACCCCGAGATCATCGACGCCCTCTATCGCGCCAGCCAGGCCGGGGTGCGGATCGAACTGGTCGTGCGCGGCATCTGTTGCCTGCGCCCCGGCCTGAAGGGGCTGTCGGAGAACGTGACCGTCAAGAGCATCGTCGGCCGCTTCCTCGAGCACGGCCGGATCGTCTGCTTCGCCAACGGCGGGCCGATCGCGGGACCGCAGACCCGTGTCTACATGTCCTCTGCCGACTGGATGTCCCGCAACCTCGACCGTCGCATCGAGACCCTGGTCCCGATCGAGAACCCCACGGTGCACCAGCAGGTCGTGAACCAGATCATGGTCGCGAACTTGAACGACGAGGCCCAAAGCTGGTACCTGCAGCCGAATGGCGACTATCGGCGTTACGATGTGTACGGCGACCGTCAGCCCTTTTCGGCCCACCATTATTTCATGACCAATCCCAGCCTCTCCGGTCGCGGTCGCGCCGCCCAGAATCTGCCTCGCGACTTCGATCATGTGGGCCCCAGGAGCTAAGGCTCCTCTTCAGGATGCGGCGGTTATCGACGTCGGCTCCAACTCGGTGCGCCTCGTGCTGTACCGGTTGGACGGGCGCGCCATCTGGACCGTGTTCAACGAGAAGGTCCTGGCCGGGCTTGGCCGCGACCTGCCCAAGACCGGACGGCTGTCCCCCGAGGGGGTGAAGTCCGCCCTCGCCGCCTTACGCCGCTTCCGGGCGGTGATCGAGGCGGCCGGCATTTCCCACGTCTTCGCCGGCGCCACGGCCGCTGTGCGCGAGGCCGCCGACGGCAAGGCCTTCATCGACAAGATCCGCCAGGAGACGGGCCTGAAGGTGCGGATTCTCTCCGGCGACGAGGAGGCGCGCTACTCCGCCCTCGGCGTCGCCGCCGGCCAGCCGGACGCCGATGGGGTCGTCGCCGACCTTGGCGGCTCCAGCCTGGAATTGATCCCGCTGCGGATGGGCGAGCCCGGCGTGGGCGTGACCCTGCCGCTGGGGCCCCTGGCCCTGGGCGCCCCCGGGCCCCTCGACGCCGCCGCCGTGCGCCAGGCCTGCGTGGAGGCCTTCGCCCCCATCGCCGAGCGCTTCCAGGCCAAGCGCCTCTACGCCGTCGGCGGCGCCTGGCGGAACCTCGCCCTGCTGCACATGCAGATCCACGGCTACCGCCTGCGCGTGGTGCACCAGTACGAGATGACCGCCCGGGAGGCCCTGGAGGCCGCCCACTTCCTGACCCACCAGTCCAAGAGCTCCCTGGAACGAATCGAGGGCGTCTCCAAGAAGCGCCTGGAGACCCTGCCCTATGCTGGCGTGGTGCTGGAGCAGCTGATCCACACCCTCGGCATCGAGCGCATCTGCGCCTCCGCCTACGGCCTGCGCGAAGGCCTGATCTTCGAGGCCATGGAGCCCGGCCTGCGGGCCCTGGACCCGCTGGTGGAGGGCTGTGCAGCCCTCGGCGCCCGCTTCGGAGTCGCCGACCAGCTCGGGCCCGCGCTCCAGGCGTGGTTGCTTCCCTTCTGGGCGGGGCTCGATCCTGTGTTCGGCGTCGAGCGGGACGCGATCCTGATGGCCGCCGCCTGCCGCATGGCGGATATCGGCGCGCGGCTGCACCCCGATCACCGCGCCGAACTGGTTTTCGACCAGGTCCTGCGCGCGCCCATCGCCGGCCAGACCCACGCCGAGCGCGCCTTCCTGGCCATAACCGTGTTCGCCCGCCACACCACCCGCGAGGTCTATCCCGACCCCGAGATCATCGACCGCCTGCTGGACGCCCACGCCATCCGCCGCGCGCGGGTTCTGGGGGGCGCCATCCGCGTCGGCTGCGACCTGTCGGGGCGCAGCCCCTCGCTCCTGGCCGGATCGAGCCTGTCGCTGGAAAAGGGCTTTGTGGTCCTGATCGCGCCAAAGGGCGCGGGGGACCTGCTGGTCGGTGAACAGACTGCCAAGCGCCTTGCCCAACTCGCGGCGGCCCTCGACCTCAAACCCGAAATCCGGAACGGCTAAGGGCTATTTTTTTTCGAGGAGCACCCGGCCCTGCTTCTGCAGGCGGCCCTTCACCGTATTGGCCAGGACGGCCAGCATGTCGGGCAGGTCGACCTCGATCGCCACCGACTCGGCCAGCACATCCAGCCGGCCGGTCATCGCATGGCCCATCATGTGGGCGGTGAAGGTGAGGCGATCCCCGCTCCAGCTGCGGTCGATGCGGCCCATGGCGCCGCCGATCTCCTTGCCGAACTTCTCGAAGCCGTCGTCGATGCGCTTGCGAGCCTC
The DNA here is from genome assembly GCA_947474395.1 of Caulobacterales bacterium. GTDB lineage: Bacteria > Pseudomonadota > Alphaproteobacteria > Caulobacterales > Caulobacteraceae > CANJID01. The sequence goes on along the minus strand of CANJID010000002.1, from coordinate 76,296 downwards.
GGCGGCGCCGAGCTTGTGCGGGATGGTGATGCTGACAGGTCGGGTCATGCGGGCATAACGCCCGAACGACCGATCAGGCTGCAGCTTCCTTCACCCGGACCCGGTCGCCGTCCAAAGTCAGGGCCAGCTCGCCGCGCTTGAGCCGAAGGGCGTCCGCGCCGAACAGCTCCCGCCGCCAGCCGCGAAGGGCCGCCACCGGAGCCGCGTCGTCGCTGGCGATCTTCTCCAGGTCCGCCACGGTGGCGATCAGCTTGGAGGCGACGCCGGCGTCCTCGGCCCGCGCCTTCAGGAGCACCTTCAGGAGCTCCACCACCGCCCCGGCCGCCTGGGCCGCCTGGGGGCCGCGCTCGATCTTGGGCGCGTAGCCTTCCGGGTCCTTCATCGCCTCGCGCAGGGCCTCGACCAGCTCCACGCCGAAGCGCGAGCTTCCCCATCCCTTGGGCACCGAGCGCATCCGTCCCAGGGCCTCGGCGTCGAGGGGGACCTGGGTGGCGATCTCGTCGATGGCGTCGTCCTTGATGATCCGGCCGCGGGGTTGGTCGCGGGTCTGGGCCGTGCGCTCCCGCCAGGCGGCCGTGGCGCGGAAGGCGGCGAGGTAGCGGGCGTTGAACTTGCGGGGCTTCAGCCGCTTCCAGGCGTTCTCCGGGTCCATGTCGTAGTTGGCCGGGTCGCACAGGGCGGTCATCTCCTCGTTCACCCAGGCCAGCCGCCCCTCCCGCTCCAGCCGCTCGCGCAGCTTGGGGTACAGGGCGGCAAGGTGGGTGACGTCGCCTAGGGCATAGACCAGCTGAGCGTCCGACAGGGGCCGGCGGGCCCAGTCGGTGAAGCGGCTCGACTTGTCCACGTCGATCTTCAGGAGCTGGCGCACCAGGGCGTCGTAGGCGATCTGCTCGCCGAACCCTCCGGCCATGGCCGCGATCTGGGTGTCGAACAGGGGCGCGGGGATGACCCCGAGGTTGTTGAAGATCTCTACGTCCTGACGGGCGGCGTGGAACACCTTGATGATGTTCGGGTCGGCCATCAGGGCCAGGAAGGGGGCCAGGTCCAACCCCTCGGCCAGGGGATCGATGTTGGCGGCCAGGTCCGGCCCGGCGGCCTGGATCAGGCACAGCTTCGGCCAATAAGTGGTCTCGCGCATGAACTCGGTATCGACCGCGATGAAGGGGGCGGACGAGAGCTGGGCGCAAAAACGAACGAGCGCGGCGTTGTCGGTGATCGGCGTCATCAGCTAGCTATAGCCCGGCGCCCGGCCTTTGAGGCAATACGGGCCAGCATTTGCCTGTGAGTCTCCCATGACCGATCGGCCCAACGGCCTGACCTACGCTGATGCGGGGGTCGACATCGACGCCGGCGCCGCCCTTGTCGAGGCGATAAAGCCGCTCGCCAAGGCCACCCGCCGCCCTGGCGCGGACGCGAGCCTGGGGGGATTCGGCGCCCTGTTCGACCTGAAGGCGGCCGGCTACGACGACCCCTTGCTGGTCTCGACCACCGACGGGGTCGGCACCAAGCTGAAGATCGCCATCGAGACGGGTCTGCACGACACCATCGGCATCGATCTGGTGGCCATGTGCGTGAACGACCTCCTGGCCCAGGGCGCCGAGCCGCTCCTTTTCCTCGACTATTTCGCCACGGCGAAGCTGGAGCTGGAGTCGGCCAAGAAGGTGGTCGCGGGCATAGCCGAGGGCTGCCGTCTCGCCGGCTGCGCCCTGGTCGGCGGCGAAACGGCCGAGATGCCGGGCATGTACGGCGAGGGCGACTATGACCTCGCGGGCTTCTCGGTGGGCGCGGTCGAGCGCGGCAAGGTGCTGCCCGATCTCGACAGCCAGCGGCCGGGGGACCTCATCATCGGCCTCGCCTCGTCGGGTCCGCACTCCAACGGCTATTCGCTGATCCGCAAGATCGTCGCGGTCTCGGGCCTTGCCTGGGACGCCCCCGCCCCGTTCGAAGCGGGCAAGACCTTGGCGCAGGCGCTCCTGGCCCCCACCCGCATCTATGTGAAGTCCACCCTGCCCCTCCTGCAATCGGGCGCGATCAAGGGCGCGGCCCACATCACCGGCGGCGGCCTGATCGAAAACCCGCCCCGCTGCATCGCCGAAGGCCTGGTTCCCCGCTTCGACTGGAACGCCTGGACCCTGCCGCCGGTGTTCGAGTGGCTGAAGCAGACCGGCGGCGTGGCGGAACACGAGATGCGCCGCACCTTCAACTGCGGCCTCGGCCTGACCCTGGTGGTCGCGCCCGACCGGGCGCCCGCCGTGCTGGCGGCCCTGCTCAACGCCGGAGAACAGGCCTTCGTGGTCGGGGAGCTCGCCAAGGCATGAGCCGGGTCCGGGTCGGCGTGCTGATTTCGGGGCGGGGTTCCAACATGGAGGTCCTGATCGCCGCAGCGCGCGACCCCGCCTACCCCGCCGAGATCGCCCTTGTGGTCTCAAACCGCCCGGACGCGCCCGGGCTCGACAAGGCCACGGCCGCCGGAATCCCCACCCTCGCGGTCGACCAGAAGGCGTTCCCCGGCGACCGGGAAGGCCATGAGCGGACCATCGACTGGGCCCTGCGCGAGGCCGGGGTCGAGCTGGTGGCCCTGGCCGGCTACATGCGCCTGCTCTCGCCCTTCCTTGTGCGGGCCTGGGCGGGGCGGATGGTGAATATTCACCCAAGCCTCCTGCCCGAGTTTCCGGGGACCAATTCCCACGCCGAGGTCCTGGCCGCGGGCCGCGACAAAAGCGGCTGCACCGTCCACCTGGTCACCGAGGGCATGGACGAGGGCCCGATCATCGCCCAGGCCGAGGTCCCGGTCCTCTCCACCGACACGGAAACCAGCCTCGCCGCCCGGGTTCTGGAACAGGAACACAGGCTCTATCCGCGGGTCATCGCCGACCTCGCCCGCGAGATCGCCGCCGAACGGGTTTCCTAGGACCCATCCTCAATTACCCGCTCATCCCGACGACCCGAAGGGCGGCGCGCAGCGTCAAAGTCGGGACCCAGGTTTTTTCTGAAACCCGCCGCGCCCTTCGATAAAAAGCCTGGGCCCCGGCTTTCGCCGGGGTGAGCGGAAACAAATAAATGGCCCTGGATTTCAAAGCCTATGTCGCCGCCTTCCAGGCCGGGGACGACGACGGCCTCTGCGAGCGGTTCTTCACCGAGGACGCGGTCATGGCCACCGCCGAGCGCACGATTCTGGGCCGTGCGGCGCTGCGCGAATTCCTGCGCTGGGCCCACACAGATGTCCGCGAGGTCCCCCGCCCGCAGATCATCCTCCAGGACGAGAACCACCTGACCGCCGAGATCGACATGGACTTCGTGGCGACGGGCGACCGCCCCGACTTCCCCTTCGGCCCGATGAAGAAGGGCGACGTCATCACCGTGAAGTTCTTCGCCACCTACACCCTGCGCGGCGACCGGGTGGCCTATCTCAAGACCTGCCGCTGGCCGGTGGGCGTGGGGACCACGCCAGCGCCCGATTATTCGCACCTCGCGGGCTGAAGGAGCGGTCCGCCCATGAGCGCCGTCAAGACTCGCATCATGTATATCGAGGAGAAGGCTGACTCACTGAACGGTCCGGCGCGGATCGGGCGCGTCACCCTTTCCAAGAGTGGCCAATCCCTGACCTATCGGGGCCGATCTTTCCTGCGGGTCCAGGGCTACAAGGCGAACTACATCGACCTGGAAACTGGCGACTATTTCTGGATATCGGGCCCGCGTAAGGACGGACGGGACCGGCTCTACCCGCAGAGCACTCGACCTGTGGAGATCGACCCCGACGTGGCCGAGGAATACTGGTCCACCATCCGCAAGGGCTGACGCTCTCGCTCTCCCTTGCATTTCCGCGCTTCCTGCGTATGTTCCGCGCCTCCTTGGAGGGCGGTCTCGCACGGAACGCTAAAGGGGCGGGATCATCCCGTCCGCCGCGCGCAGATCCATCGCAGGTCTCAGGTCTTCCGGCTTGATCCAGCGCCACCCTCCGTTCACCGGAAGAGGAACCGAATGGCGCTCTACGAGCACGTCGTGATTGCGCGGCAGGATATTTCGCCGCAACAGGCTGAAGCCCTCAACGATCAACTGAAGCACCTCATCGAGGAAGGCGGCGGTCGCGTCGCCAAGATCGAGTACTGGGGTCTGCGCAACCTGACCTACCGGATCAAGAAGAACCGCAAGGGGCACTACTCGCTCCTCGCCCTCGACACGCCCTCCGCGGCGGTCAAGGAAATGGAGCGCCAGCTGTCCATCAACGAGGACGTGCTGCGCTACCTGACCGTCCGGGTCGAAGAGCTGGACCTCGAGCTCTCCCCCGTCCTCGCCCGGCGCGACCGGGACCGCGAGCGCGACCGCGAGCGTCGCGGCTTTGACGACATGCCGGCGTAATCATCATGACCGAAGCAACCGACACTTCGCCGGGCTCGTCGCCGGCCTCCGCCGGCGCCCGCCGCCCCTTCTTCCGCCGCCGCAAGGTGTGCCCGTTCTCGGGCGCCGGGGCGCCGAAGATCGACTACAAGGACGTCAAGCTGCTGCAGCGCTACATCTCCGAGCGCGGCAAGATCGTGCCGTCCCGCATCACCGCCGTCTCGGCCAAGAAGCAGCGTGAGCTGGCCCGCGCCATCAAGCGCGCCCGCTTCCTCGCCCTGCTCCCCTACGTCGTGAAGTAGGGAGCGCCAGACATGAAAGTCATTCTGCTCGAACGGGTCGAGAAGCTCGGCTCCATCGGCGACACGGTCACGGTGAAGGACGGGTTCGCCCGCAACTTCCTGCTGCCCCGCGCCAAGGCCCTGCGCGCCAACGCCGCCAACCTCAAGGTGTTCGAAGGACGCCGCGAGGAGATCGAGGCCCGCAACGCCGAGGCCAAGGCCGAAGCCGGCAAGGTCGGCGAGACCCTCGACGGCTCGTCCTACATCCTGATCCGTCAGGCGGGCGAGAGCGGCCAGCTCTACGGTTCGGTCGCCGGTCGCGACGTTGCCGACGCGGTCAACGCCGCCGGCGGCAAGATCGATCGCAGCCAGGTGGTCCTCGACCGCCCGATCAAGACCCTCGGCATCCACTCCGTGAAGGTTCGCCTGCACGCCGAGGTCACGATCAACGTCAACATCAACATCGCCCGCAGCCAGGACGAGGCCGAACGCCAAGCCCGCGGCGAAAACGTGATCTCCTCGCAGTTCGACGAGGAACGCGAGATCGCCGCCGAACAGGCCAAGGATCTCCTCGAAGGCGGCGCCGGCCAACAGGACGGGCTGGGTACGGAGCACTAAAAGCTAAGCTCCGCACAACCTTTCGACGTTTCGGAAACGGCGCTGCGACCCCTGGTCGCGGCGTCGTTTTCGCGTCTGGGGAGAAGGTCGATGTCAAGGCCATAGTTGTCCCCAGAGGCCCCGATTTCCTGTGAACGGGCTGATTCGCGCGGGTTCCCCAAGCTGCGCCTTAAGGTATCGGTAGCTCATGCCTTCCCCAGCTTTCGACATCGCGCTTTCGGGCGCGCAGGACCCGCTCGCTTCGGTTCCCCACAACCTCGAGGCCGAACAGGCCCTGCTGGGCGCAATCCTCTACGACAACGCCGCCTATGAGCGCCTGCCCGACCGGCTGCAGCCGCGGCACTTCTACGAGCCCTTCCACGCCCGCCTGTTCGGGGCGATGGAGGAGCACATCCGCAAGGGCCAGCTGGCCGAGCCTATCGTCCTGGTGGAACGCTTCCGCCGCGATCCGGCGTTCGAGGAGCTAGGGGGCCTGCGCTACCTCGCCGAGCTGGTGGACCGCGCCCCGCCGGCCGCCAACGCCCAGGACTACGCCCGGGTCATCTATGACCTGGCGCTCCGCCGCGACCTGATCCGCATCGGCGGCGAGATCTCCGTCAACGCCGGGGCCGACGCCGAACTGACCGCCCTCGACCAGATCGAGGCCGCCGAGCAGCAGCTCTACAGCCTGGCCGAAAGCGGCGAGGTCTCCACCGGCTTCAAGTCCCTGGTCGATTCCCTCCACGGCGCCGTCGAGATGGCCGCCGAGGCCTACAGCCGCGACGGGGGCCTGGCCGGGGTCTCCACCGGCCTGATCGACCTCGACCAGAAGCTCGGCGGCCTGCACCCGTCGGACCTCCTGATCCTCGCCGCCCGCCCCTCGATGGGCAAGTCGGCGCTGGCGCTGAACCTGGCCTTCAACGTCGCCAAGAACTACGCCTGGGAGCCGCAGCCCGACGGCACGCGCAAGACCGTCAACGGCGGGATCGCGGCCTTCTTCTCCCTGGAAATGTCGGCCGAGCAGCTGGCCATGCGTCTCCTGGCCGAGGTCTCGGGCGTGCCTAGCGACCGCATCCGCAAGGGCGAGATCGACGCATCCGAATTCTCCCGCATCCGCGACGCGGCCCTGGACATCCAGGAGGCGCCCCTCTTCATCGACGACACCGGCGGCATCTCCATCGGCAAGCTCGCGGCCCGCGCCCGGCGCCTGAAGCGCTCCACCGGCCTCGATCTGCTCGTCATCGACTACGTCCAGCTCATCACCGGCGACACCCGCACCGACAACCGGGTGCAGGAAGTCAGCCAGATCACCGGCGCCCTGAAGGCCCTGGCCAAGGAGCTGGCGGTGCCGATCGTCGCCCTGGCCCAGCTCTCCCGCCAGGTGGAGAACCGCGAGGACAAGCGGCCCCAGCTCTCCGACCTGCGCGAATCCGGCTCCATCGAGCAGGACGCCGACGTGGTCATGTTCATCTACCGGGAGGCCTACTACAAAGGCCGCGCCGAGCCCCGCGAGGGCACGCCTGAGCACCTCGCCTGGCAGGAGGAGATGGACCAGATCGCCAACGTGGCCGAGGTCATCATCGGCAAGCAGCGCCACGGCCCCATCGGCACGGTGAAGCTCCACTTCAACGAGGAGCTGACCAAGTTCTCCAACCTCGCCCGCGACGGCCGGTACGAGCCGCGCCACTGAGACGCGCCGTCCTCTTTCGGCGGGGAGAGGTGTGATAAGCCCCGTCGATGCTTCCTGATCCCTCCGAGGCCCGCCTCACCGTCGACCTGGACGCCCTGGCGGCCAACCACGCCTTCCTGAAAAGCCAGGCGGGAGCGGCGGAGGTCGCGCCGGTGGTCAAGGCGGACGCCTATGGCCTGGGCCTGGCTCCCGTCGCCCGGCGCCTGTGGGCCGAGGGGGCGCGGACCTTCTTCGTGGCGCGCCTGGCCGAGGGCGAGCGCCTGCGGGAAGCCCTGTCGCCCGAGGCGCCCACCATCTACGTCCTGGACGGCTGCCCGCCCGGCGCGGCGGAGCGCCTCGCCGCCGCGGACCTGGTCCCGGTGCTGAACTCCCTGCCCCAGCTCGAAGCCTGGGCCACCGCCGCGTCCCGGCGCCGTCTGCCCGCCGCCCTCCATGTCGACACCGGCATGAACCGCCTCGGCCTGCGACCCGAGGAGGTCGCCGCCCTGGTCGCCGCCCCCGACCGGCTGGGGGGTCTCGACGTCGGCCTGGTGATGAGCCACCTCGCCTGCGCGGAAGTCCCCGAACACCCCCTCAACCGCGCCCAGCTCGAGGCCTTCCGCAAGGCCGCCGCCCATTTCCCGCACGCCAGGAAGAGTCTCGCCAACTCCGCCGGAATCTTCCTCGGCGAGGACTACCGCTTCGACATGGTGCGGCCGGGGATCAGCCTCTACGGCGGCGGCCCCCTCGGACGGCCCGATTCGCGGCTGCGGGCGGTGGCGACCTTGGAGGCGCCGATTCTTCAGGTGCGCGCGGTCGGTTCGGGCGAAACCGTGGGTTACGGCGCGGCCTACACCGCCGAAACACCAGGCAGGATCGCGGTTCTCGCGGCCGGCTACGCCGACGGCGTCTTGCGCTCGCAAAGCCCGGGCGGCTATGGCTGGACCGGGGGGATGTCGCACCCGTTCCGGGGGCGGATCTCGATGGACCTGATCGCCATGGACCTCAGCGGGCGGCCCGACGCCAAGGCCGGCGACCTCGTGGAACTCCTGGGCGCGGACGCCCTGCTCGACGAGCAGGCGGCCGCGGGCGGAACCGTGGCCTATGAGCTCCTGGTCCGCATCGGCGCCCGGGCGCGCCGGACCTACGTCGGCGAGGCGTCATGGACGAGGCGCTAGACGACGAGCCGGTAAACCCCGCGAGATACCCGGTCCGGGCGATCGGGCGCTCCAGCCTCGGCCTGATCCGCATGGCCGGCCAGGTGGCGGTCTTCGCCCTGCGCGGCCTCGCCGCAGGCCTGCTGCCGCCCTACTACGGCCGCCAGTTCATCCGCCAGCTCCTGCAGATCGGCTACTTCTCCCTGCCGGTGGTCGGGCTGACGGCGATCTTCACCGGGGCGGCCCTGGCCCTGAACATCTACACCGGCGGCGGACGCTTCAACGCCGAGCAGATCATGCCGCAGATCGTGGCCCTGGGGATCACCCGCGAGCTCGGCCCTGTGCTGGCGGCCCTGATGCTGGCGGGCCGGGTCTCGGCCGCCATCGCCGCCGAGATCGGCGCCATGCGCGCCACCGAACAGATCGACGCCCTGCAGACCCTCTCCACCGACCCCTACCGCTACCTGATCGCCCCCCGGCTGCTGGCGGCGGTGATCGTCCTGCCCATGCTGACCGTGGTGGCCGACATCATCGGCGTTTTCGGCGGCTGGCTGGTGGCCACCACCACCCTGGACTTCAACGGCTCGCTCTACGTCACCAACACATGGGACTTCCTGACCAGCTGGGACATCGTCTCGGGCCTGATCAAGGCAGCGGTGTTCGGCTTCATCGTGGCCTTGATGGGCTGCTACCACGGCTTCAACGCCTCGGGCGGCGCCCGAGGCGTCGGGCGCGCCACAACCCATGCGGTGGTCTCCGCGGCGATCCTGGTGTTCGCCGCCGACTACGTCATGACAGCCTTCTTCTCCGGCTGATGACCAAGCCGCCCCCCGCCCCGCCCCCGCCGAAGCTGGAGCTTCGCAAGGTCTCCAAGGCCTTCGAGGGCCGCACCGTGCTGAGGAGCGTCGATCTCGCGGTCCCCGCCGGCCGCTCCCTGGTGGTGATCGGCGCCTCGGGCCAGGGCAAGTCGGTCACCCTGAAGATCGCCATCGGCCTCCTACGCCCCGACGGCGGCCAGGTGTTCCTCGACGGCAAGGACACCACCCGCATCAGCCGCGGCAAGCGCCTGCGCCAGGCCGAGCAGTTCGGCATGCTGTTCCAGGGCGCGGCCCTGTTCGATTCGCTCAGCGTCTGGCGCAACGTCGCCTTCCGCCTCATCAACGCTGACCGGGTGCCCTACGCCGAGGCCAGGGAGCGGGCCATCGAGGCCATGCGATCGGTGGGCCTGGCCCCAGACGTCGCCAAGCTGTTCCCCGACGAAATCTCGGGCGGCATGAGGAAGCGCGTGGGCCTGGCCCGCGCCATCGTCGCCCACCCGGAGATCATGTTCTTCGACGAGCCCACCACCGGCCTCGATCCCATCACCGCCGACGTCATCAACAACCTGATCGTCGAGCAGGTGAAGCGGCTGGGCTGCACCGCCGTCTCCATCACCCACGACCTCGCCTCGGCGCGGAAGATCGGCGACGAGATCGCCATGCTGCATGGGGGCCGCATCGTCTGGCGCGGGCCGGCGGCCGACATCGACAACTCCGGCAACGCTTACGTCGACCAGTTCGTCAACGGCCGCTCGACCGGGCCGATCCGAGTGGACGCCTAACCGCCCATCAGGGCGATGAGCGGCGCAACCAGCGATCCGACCAGGATCACCAGCACCAGCACCGAGACGATCACCACCGTGGTGTAGATCAGCGCCTTGTCGCCCGAGCTTTTCATCAGCCGTGGCAGGCCGAGGTGCAGCAGGAAGATGCCGTAGAGGCTGAGCAGCCACGCCATCGACAGGAACGGCAGAACCCCGATCACCCCGAGAAGCCAGGCGGGCGTGGCGCTGTAGGCCGCCACCTTCAGGGCCTGGACACGGTTCCTCTGGCCCCCCAGGGCCGGCGCGAGGGCCTCAATGATCAGGGCGATCACCAGGATCGCCGCCAGAGTCAGGACATAGCCGGCGACCGCGCCCATCACCGTGGCCAGGAGCGGCGGGTGATAGGGGATTCCGAGGGCCTGCCGCCCGAAGATGATGGACCCCACGGCCTGCGCCACCGGCGGGATCAGGGCGAGCGGGCAGATGTAGTGCAGGAATATTCCCCCGACCGTGGCCGGCTCGTCGTCGATCACCTCCCACTCGGCGCGGGGGTGGATGAGGATATTGAGCACCCGCCGGGCCAAGGCCTGAGGCGCGGGTCCTGTGTCGACGTCAGTCATCGCACGTCCCTTTTGCAAAGCCTCGGAACCCGAGCATAGGCCCGTAACGCGCGGCCCGTGAATTGGCGCCGCCGCCGAACCCGTGTACCCTATATGTTCTCATAACGGCCGATCTTCCGATTCGGACCGGCTTGTTTGGTGTTTGCGAGGGTCCATGGCGCGAGACGGCGCGGTCTATGCCTGCCAGGCCTGCGGAGCCACCCACACCAAGTGGTCGGGGCGCTGCGACGCCTGCACCGCCTGGAACACCCTGGTTGAGGAGCTGCCGGGCTCGCGCCCGCCCGGGGCCCTCGCCCCTGCCCGCTCGACCAAGCTGCGCGGCGGCCTCGCCTTCGAGACCCTGGACATCGACACCCCCGCCCCGCCCCGGATCGTCACCGGCTGCGATGAGTTCGACCGCGTCTGCGGCGGAGGCGTGGTGCCGGGCTCGGCCATGCTGATCGCGGGGGACCCCGGCGTCGGCAAGTCCACCCTGCTGCTCCAGGTCGCCGCTTCGGCGGCCCTGCGCGGTGTGAACTGCGTCTACGTCTCCGGCGAGGAGGCGATCGAGCAGGTGCGGGCCCGGGCCCAGCGCATGGGCCTCGGCGCCGCCCCGGTCCGGCTGGCGGCGGAAACCTCCCTTCGCGACATCGTCGAGGGGCTGAAGCGCGAGCCGGTCGAGCTGGTGGTGATCGACTCCATCCAGACCCTCTGGAGCGACCAGCTTGAGGCCGGCCCCGGCTCGGTGGCCCAGGTGCGGGCGGCGGCGGGGGAGCTGGTGCGCCTCGCCAAGAAGCGGCGCATCGCCATCATCCTGGTGGGCCACGTCACCAAGGACGGCCAGATCGCCGGTCCGCGCGTCGTCGAGCACATGGTCGACGCCGTCCTCTCCTTCGAGGGCGAGCGCGGCTATCCGTTCCGCATCCTGCGCGGGACCAAGAACCGCTTCGGCGCCACCGACGAGATCGGGGTGTTCGAGATGTCGGACGCAGGCCTGCGCGAAGTGAAGAACCCCTCGGCCCTGTTCCTCAACGAGGGCGGCGAGCGGGCGGCCGGGGCGGCCGTCTTCGCCGGCATCGAGGGCTCGCGCCCCGTCCTGGTGGAGTTCCAGGCCCTGGTGGCCCCTTCGGCTTACGGCACGCCCCGGCGGGCGGTGGTGGGCTGGGATTCGGGGCGCCTAGCCATGGTGCTGGCGGTGCTGGAGGCGCGCTGCGGCCTCTCCTTCGGCCAGAGGGACGTCTATCTCAACGTGGCGGGGGGGCTCAGGATCACCGAGCCGGCGGCGGACCTGGCGGCGGCGGCGGCGCTGGCCTCCTCCGCCCTGGAGCAGCCCCTGCCCCAGGACTGCGTGGTGTTCGGCGAGATCAGCCTGTCAGGCGAGGTGCGCAGCGTCGGGCGAATGGAATCGCGCCTGAAGGAAGCGGCCAAGCTCGGCTTCGGCCGCGCCTTCGGACCCGCCTCGGCCGCCGAGGCCGGGGTCCTGCCCGTGGCCGGGGTGACACGTTTGGCGGACGCAGTGCGACGAATCGGCGACAACGATTGGCGGTGAGCGTCCAAAGGCTCTATTGAGCGGCCAGTTCAAGGAGTGGCAGTGACCCTGTTCGACCTCATCGCGGGCGCAATCCTCCTGGTGTCGGCCGTGGTCGGATACTACCGCGGCGCCGTCCGCGAACTCGTCACCGTCGTCGCCTTCAGCGTCGCGGCCCTGGCCGCCGTCTTCCTCCTGCCCTTCACCGGTCCCCTGGCCCGCGGATCGATACATCCGGCCTGGGCCGGCAACACCGTGGCCATCGTCCTGGTCTTCATCGTCGCCTATATCGGTCTGCGCGTCCTGGGCGGACGGATGGCCGACAAGATCCAGCGCCAGGCGGCGGCCGGCGCCATCGACCGCTCGATCGGACTGGCTTTCGGGGTCCTCAGGGCCCTGATTTTCCTGGGAGTATTTTACCTGGTGTTCAACGCCGCGACCCCCCGCGACCGCATCCCCGAATGGATCGCGGGCGGCAAGCTCTATCCCCTCGCCCGCGCCGCCGGCCATGCGGTGGAGGTGTTCGCACCCAAGGGCATGAAGGCCGCCGGCAAGCTGGGCGCGCCCATCGAGGGCGCGGTCCGCGAAGGCATCACCGCCGGCGACACACCCCGCGCCAAGCCAGCCGCGACGCCCGCCCGCAAGGCGGGTCCCAAGGCGACCGGCTACAAGGACTCGGCCCGCGACGCCCTCGACAGTGTGGTGGAGAAGACCCAATGAGCCTTCTTCTCACCGACAGGATCACGGGTACGGAACCGCCTCCGCGCCATGCGGACGACGAGACCCTCCGTCTCGAATGCGGCGTGTTCGGGGTCTGGAACGTCCCCGACGCAGCCGCCATCACCGCGCTGGGCCTGCACGCCCTGCAGCACCGCGGCCAGGAGGCCTGCGGCATCTCCACCTTCGACGGCATGGGCTTTCACTCGGAAAAGCACATGGGCCACGTCGGCGACGCCTTCGCCGGCGAGGACCTGGTCAAGCGCCTGCCCGGCCACTCGGCCATCGGCCACACCCGCTATTCCACCGCCGGCGGCAGCGTGATCCGCAACGTCCAGCCGATGTTCGCCGACCTCGTGGCCGGCGGCATCGCCCTGGCCCACAACGGCAACCTGACCAACTTCCTGCACCTGCGGCACAAGCTGGTGGCCGACGGCGCCATCTTCCAGTCGACTTCCGACTCCGAGGCCATCCTGCACCTGATCGCCCGCTCCAAGCGCGGCCGGGTGGTGGACCGCTTCATCGACGCCCTCTGGCAGATCGAAGGCGGCTACGCCCTGATCGCCATCACCAACAAGAAGATGATCGGCGCCCGCGACCCCTTAGGCATCCGTCCCCTGGTGCTGGGCGACCTCGACGGCAAGCCGGTCCTGGCCTCCGAGACCTGCGCCCTCGACATGGTGGGCGCCCGCTTCGTCCGCGACGTCGAGCACGGCGAGGTGGTGGTGATCGACGAGGACGGGGTCCGCTCCCTGAAGCCCTTTCCGCCCACCAGGGCCCGCCCCTGCGTCTTTGAATATGTCTATTTCGCCCGCCCCGACTCGGTGGTGAACGGCCGCTCCGTCTATGACGTCCGGAAGCGCATGGGCGCGCGCCTGGCCCAGGAGACCGCCGTCAACGCCGACGTGATCGTGCCCGTGCCGGACTCAGGCGTGCCCGCCGCCCTCGGCTACGCCCACGAGAGCGGCATCCCCTTCGAGATGGGGATCATCCGCAATCACTACGTCGGCCGCACCTTCATCCAGCCCACCCAAGGGGTGCGCGAGTTCGGGGTGAAGATGAAGCACAGCCCCAATCGCGCGGCCCTGGCCGGCAAGCGCGTGGTGCTGATCGACGACTCGATCGTGCGCGGCACCACCTCGGTGAAGATCGTGCGCATGGTCCGCGCCGCCGGCGCCCGCGAGGTGCACCTGCGCTCGGCCTCGCCGCCGATCCTGTGGCCGGACTTCTACGGCATCGACATGCCCGACCGGGACAAGCTCCTTGCGGCGCAGAAGTCGCTGGAAGAGATGACCGCCTTCCTCGAGGTCGACAGCCTCGGCTTCCTCTCCGTGGACGGGCTCTACTGGGCCATGGGCGCGGGCCAGCGCGACCCTGCCCAGCCGCAGTTCACCGACCACTATTTCACCGGCGACTACCCGACGCGCCTCCTGGACCGCGAGATCGCCGAGGGCCGCAACGACCCGACCGAGCGGCAACTGTCCTTCCTGGTGAGCGCGTGACCCAAAAACTGCTGGACGGCCGGATCGCCCTCGTCACCGGGGCTTCGCGGGGCATCGGCCGCGCCGTGGCCCTGGGGCTCGCCGAGGCCGGCGCCCATGTCGTCGCCGTCGCCCGCACGCAGGGCGCGCTGGAAGAGCTGGACGACGCCATCCTGGCCGCCACCGGCGAACGCGCCACCCTGGTCCCACTGGACATCACCAACGGCGGCGGACTGGACCAACTCGGCGAGGCCATTTTCAAGCGCTGGGGCAAGCTCGACATCCTGGTCCATTCGGCCGGCGACCTCGGCCTGCTGACCCCCGTCGCGCAACTGGAGCCCAAGACCTGGGACAAGGCGGTGGCGGTCAACATGACCGCCGCCTATCGCCTGATCCGCTCCCTCGACCCCCTGCTGCGCCGCGCCGAGGCCGCCCGGGCGATCTTCCTGACCTCCGGGGCGGTGACAAAGGCCCCGGCCTTCTGGGGCGCCTACGTGGCCACCAAGGCCGGCCTGGAGGCCCTGGTGCGGGTCTACGCCGACGAGACCGAGCACACGGCCGTCCGCACCGCCCTGGTCAACCCCGGCCCCATGCGCACCAAGATGCGCGCCACCGCCATGCCGGGCGAAGACCCCATGACCCTCACCCCGCCCGAAGCCATCGTCCCCCTGATCGTGGAACTGGCCCGCGCCGACCGCGAACCGCCCAAGGGCGTGGTGGTGGATTTTCAGGAATGGGCGAAAGAACAGGCATCCTAACTCTTCCCCCTCTGGGGGAAGTGGGCCGAGCTTGCCTCGGGCCGATGGGGGCTGCAGGGCGGGACATCTTGATGTCACCCGCCGGCCTTTCCGCCCTTCAGCCCCCTTCGTCACGCCGTTCGGCGCGACACTTCCCCCATAGGGGGAAGAGTAAGGGCGGCTAGTTCCGCCGCTTCCACACCTTCGGCTTATCCCCCGGGGCCGGGCCGTCTCCGGCATAGGGATTCTTGCCGGACTTGATGGTGATGCGGATCGGCACCCCCGGCAGGTCGAAGCTCTCGCGCATGCTGTTGATCAGATAGCGCCGGTAGCTCTCGGGCATCTGGTCGGCGCGGGTCGCGAACAGCACGAAGGTCGGCGGCCTCGCCTTGATCTGCGACATGTACTTGGGCTTGATCCGCCGCCCGTTCACCGCCGGGGGCGGGTGGCGCTGCACGGCCATGGCCAGCCAGTCGTTGAGGTCGCGGGTCTTCACCTTGGTCGACCAGTTGGAATAGGCCTTGAACACGGCGGGCATCAGCCGGTCCAGGCCCCGCCCGGTCTCGGCCGACAGGGCCACCAGCGGCGTGCCGCGCACCTGCGGCAGCACGCGGTCGGCGAGCTCCTTCAGTTCGGCGAGGCGCGCCTGCGGGTTCTCCACCAGGTCCCACTTGGCCAGGCAGAACACCAGGGACCGGCCCTCGCGCTCGATCAGGTCGGCCAGTTGAACGTCCTGCTGCTCGAAGGCGCCCTCGGCGTCCATCACCAGGATCACGACCTCGGCGTAGGTGATGGCCCGGATGGTGTCGGCGGTGGAGAGCTTCTCCAGCGCCTCCTGCACCCGCGCCTTGCGGCGCAGGCCCGCGGTGTCGACCAGGCGCACCGGGCGGCCCTGCCACTCCCAGTCCACCGAGATGGCGTCGCGGGTGATGCCGGCCTCGGGACCGGTGAGCATGCGGTCCTCGCCGACCAGCCGGTTCACCAGGGTCGACTTGCCGGCGTTGGGCCGGCCGATGATGGCGATCATGACCGGCTTGCCGGGGGGATCGACGATCTCGGCGATCTCCTCGATCTCACCCTCAACAGGCTCGGCCGGCCACGCCTCCTCCTCCTCGTCTTCCTTGTCGAGGGCGTCGGGGCGGAGGGCCAGGATGGCGTCGTGCAGGTCCGACAGGCCCTCCCCATGCTGGGCCGAGATCGACACCGGCGTGCCCAGCCCGAGGGCGTAGGCCTCTCCCGCCCCGGACTCGCCCTGGCGGCCTTCGGCCTTGTTGGCGAGGACGATCACCGGCTTGCGGCTGCGGCGCAGCAGCTCGGCGAAGATCTGGTCGAGGGGGGTGACCCCCTCGCGGGCGTCGATCACGAACAGGGCGACTTCCGCCTCCGCGATGGCGCGCTCGGTCTGGCTGCGCATGCGCGCGGTCAGGCTGTCGTCGTCGACATCCTCGAAGCCGGCGGTGTCGATCAGCTCAAGGTCGATGCCCCCTAGGCGTCCGGGCGCGTTGCGGCGGTCGCGGGTCACCCCGGGTCGATCATCCACGATAGCGAGCTTCTTGCCCGCAAGCCGGTTGAACAGGGTCGACTTGCCGACGTTGGGACGCCCGACGATGGCGAGCTTCAGGGCCAATGCGGGCCCCTTTCCGGGCGAGACGCCCTTACTGGATGGCGATCAGCTGGGCTTCGTCGGTCAGGACATAGAGCCGGCCGCCCGCGGCGATGGGGCTGAGAAAGGCGCTCGAGCCAAGCTTGATGCTCGCCTTGCGTTCGCCGTTCTGGGGGTCGAGGGCGATGGCCTCGCCCTTGTCGGAGACCAGGACCAGGCGGTTGGAGGCCAGGATCGGGCCGGACCAGGTGGCCCGGTTCTTCACCTTCTTCACGGCCGCGTTCAGGTCCACGATCCAATAGACCTGCCCGGACTCCCGCGAGGCGCAGATCACCTTGCCGAACTGGTCGGTGATGAACACCACGTCGCCCGCCCCCCAGGGGGTGGTGATGGTGGTGATCGGCAGGGACCAGCGCCGCTGTCCGGTGCGCAGGTTGATGGCCGCGAAGGCGCCCGAGTGGCTGCCCGCCAGGACGTCGCCGCGATAGATGATCGGACGGCCGGAGATGTCACGGATCTCCGACAGGGCGTTGTTGCGGTTGGTGAAGCTGAGGACGTCGCTCCAGAGCTCGTTGCCGTTGGTGGCGCGCAGAGCCACCAGCTCGCCGGAGGCGAAGGGCGCGACCACGGTGTCGCCGGTGATGGCCGGGCTGGAGGCCGCCAGCATGCGGGCCGGCTCCTCCAGGGCCTGGTAGTCCCAGACCTCCGTGCCGTTGGTGGTGTCGAAGGCCGAGAGCTGGTCGCCCACGTCGACCACGAACACCCGTCCGCCCGAGACAGTCGGCGCGCCGTGCACCGGCGCCGGGGTGGTGGTCCGCCATTTCTGGGCGCCGGTCCGCGCGTCGAGGGCGGCGACGAAACGGAAGCCCGAGGAGACGAAGAGCACGCCATCCGAATAGGCGACGCCGCCGCCGTAGGCTTCGCGGTCACGGCCCTTGCGGGGGGAGAGATCGACGCGCCAGATCTCGGCGCCGGAGCTCAGGTCGCGGGCCGAGACGCCGGCCTCGCCGTCCATGACGTAGATGCGGTTGTCGGCGATCACCGGGGTGGCGGTGACGTGGTGGCCGCGGGACTCGCCCGCGCCGATCTTGCGCCGCCAGGCGATCTGGAACTGGGGCGCGGCGTCCACATGCTCGATCGACTGCTCGGGCACGCCGCCGGGCAGCGGCCAGTCCGCCACGGTCTGGGGCGCGGGCAGGGAGAAGCCGACGCCCTTCAGGGCCTCCGACACCTCGAGCTTCTGTTCGGCGGTCAGGACGTCGATGCGCTTGCCGGGCCCCTGGTAGCCTTTGCCCTTCTTGCTGCCCGAGAAGAAGCTCGGGAGCTTCGGCGTGGCGCAGGCGGTCACCCCGACGGACAGGACCAGCACCGCCGCGCAGCGGACAAGGATGCGACGGGGGATCATTGGGGCGCTCCGGAAGGCGTAGCGGACTGAGGTTGGCCCGGTTGCGGCACAATGACCGCGCCCGGCGGCAGGGTCGGCGCGGGGGGGAGCGGCGGCAGCTCGGCGGCGGCCTTGGCCACGGTCGGGATGGTCTTGGCGGTGCCGGCGGCGATCAGGATCTGCACCGCCTGGGCCCGCTGGCGCACGGCCTCAGGGGCGTCGAGGGCGAGCTGAAGCGCCGCGAAGTCGGCCTTGGCCTCGTCGATCTTGCCGGCGCCGATCTTGGCCATGGCCAGGGCTTCCTTGGCGAGGGAACGGTAGGGGCGCTTGGCCTCCATCAGGGGCTTCAGGCGGGCCTCCACCTCGGCGTAGGGGGCGCGGTCCATCACCAGATAGGCCGCCTTCAGGGTGGCGATGTCGCCCAGCACCGGATTGGGGGCGACCTTGGCGGCGCGCTCCAGGAGGTCGATGGCCTCGGTGGGCTGCTTGTTGGTCAGGCGGATGCCCGCCTGCTGCTGAAGGGCCAGGCTCTTGTAGGCGGGCGGGCCGGACTTGGCGACCTCGGCGAAGGCCTTGTCGGCGCCGGCCGTGTCGCCCTTGCCCAGGGCGTCGAGCGCCTGGGTATAGGTCTCGGACGCATGCGCGGCCTGGCTCGCCTTATAGGTCTGCCAGCCCCAGACGCCGAAGGTGACGAGGAGCGCGGCCACGGCGAGGGCCGCCACATAGGGCCAGCCCTTGGCTAAGATGGTTCTGTAGCGGTCCGAGCGAAGCTGCTCCTCGACCTCTTCGAAAAACTCGGTCACGTGGCCAAAGGCTCCGCTCTGTGGTCCAAATCGGCCGGCAACCTATCGTCCGGCCGCCCCCCCGGCAATGCGGGTCAATTGCCGGTCTTGGCGAAGTAGGTTTCCGCCAGGGCCGGGAAGCGCCTTGCGCGGACATCCTCGGCATAGGCGCGCACCGCATCGCCGATCTCGGTCTTGAGGTCGGCATAGCGGCGCACGAAGCGCGGCGTCCACTCGAACAGACCAAGCATGTCGTCGGTGACCAGAATTTGTCCGTCGCATCCCGAGGAGGCGCCGATGCCTATGGTCGGTACTTTCAGCCGCTCGGTGATCTGGCGGGCGAGGCCCTCGGCCACCCCTTCCACCACCACCGCGAAGGCGCCCGCGTCCGCCGCGGCTTCCGCCTCGGCGAGGACCTTCATCCGTTCTTCCGGCTCGCGGCCCTTGGCGCGGAAGCCGCCCTCCACCAGGGCCGACTGCGGGCGAAGGCCGACGTGGCCCATCACAGGGATGCCCCGCCGGACAAGATAGGCGATGGTCTCGGCCACCACCGGACCGGACTCCAGCTTGACCCCTTGCGCCCCCGTCTCCTTCAGCACCCGCACCGCATTGGCGTAGGCGGTCTCGGGCCCGGCCTCGTAGGAGCCGAAGGGCATGTCGATCACCACCATGGCCCGGCGCGCCCCGCGCATCACCGCCTGGCCGTGCAGGATCATCATCTCCAGGGTGACGCCGACCGTGTTGGGCAGGCCGTGCAGCACCATGCCGACGGAGTCCCCGACCAGGATCACGTCGCAGGTCTCGTCCAGGATCTCGGCGATGGGGGCGGTGTAGGCGGTCAGGCAGACCAGCGGCTCGCGGCCCTTGCGGGCGGCGATGTCGGACGCGGTCAGGCGGTTGATCTCCTCGCGCTGGGCGGACAAAGGCGGCCTCCAATAAGGGGGCGGAAGCTAGGCTTCCGGCTTTGCGGGCGCAAGGCGCGGCTCAGCCGGCGCTGAAGGTCTTGGCGTACTGGTCCGGCTTGAAACCCACCAGCAGGCTCCCGCCCGTCTCCAGCACCGGGCGCTTGATCATCGAGGGCTGGGCCAGCATCAGCCCTATGGCCTTGGCCTCATCGATCCCCTCGCGGTCCGCCTCGGGCAGTTTGCGGAAGGTGGTCCCGGCCCGGTTCAGCAGCACCTCCCAGCCGACCTGCCGCACCCAGCCCTGCAACCGGTCCCGGTCGGCGCCCTCGACCTTGTAGTCGTGGAAGACGTAAGCGACCCCATGCGCGTCGAGCCAGTCGCGCGCCTTCTTCATGGTGTCGCAGGCCTTGATGCCGTGGATGGCCACCGGGTCCGTCATTGCCCCGCCATCTTCAGGATCGCCTTCCACTCGCCGTCCGTGACCGGCGACACCGACAGCCGGCCCTGGCGCAGCATAGCCATGTCGGCCAGCGCCGGCTCGGCTTTCATCTCGGCCAGCGTCACGGCGCGCTTCAGGGCCCGGACCGGCGCCAGCTCCACCGCGACGAAGCGGCCGGCCGGATCGCTGGGATCGAGGAAGGCGGTGCGGACCACCTTGGCCACCCCCACCACCGCCAGGCCCTCCTGCGAGTGGTAGAACAGGACCTCGTCACCCTCTTTCATCGCCTTCAGGTGCAAGGCGGCGGCGTTGTTGCGCACCCCGTCCCAGACGGTGCGCCCGTCCCGCTGGAGGTCGGCGTAGGCGTAGGTGTTGGGCTCGGATTTCACGAGCCAATGGGATGTGGTCATGGCGGCGCCCCTCCCGTCCTCGCGGACCTTCCAGTGATCCAGGTCAATGTAGACGGGCGTTCCAGGGATGAAAGTCGGTCTGTCGCCGGACGGAGGCCGGGCCCGATGAGCGCTGACTTGCCGCAAGAACCGGCGCCGAACCGTCCCCTGATCGAGGTTCGCGACGTGACGCGCGTCTATCTCGCCGGCGACCAGGAGGTCCGGGCGCTCGACGGCGTCTCCCTGACCATCGAGCGCGGCGCGTTTGTCGCCATCATGGGCGCGTCGGGCTCGGGCAAGTCGACCTTGATGGCCGTGCTCGGCTGCCTCGACCGGCCGACCGGCGGCCAATACCTGCTGGACGGGAAGGACATGGCCGAGGCCACGGACGAGGAACTCGCCCACATCCGCAACGCCGAGATCGGCTTCGTCTTCCAGAACTTCAATCTCCTGCCCCGAACCTCGGCGCTCGAGAACGTGGCCCTGCCCCTCGATTACGCCGAGCCCGAAGTCGGGAGCCGCAAGCAGCGGGCGGAACGCGCCGGGGCGGCCCTGGCGCTGATGGGTCTGGCGGGCCAGGAGAGGCGCACCCCCTCGCGCCTGTCCGGCGGCCAGCAGCAGCGGGTCGCCATCGCCCGGGCCATGGTCAACAATCCGCAGCTGATCCTGGCCGACGAGCCGACGGGCAACCTCGACACCCGCACCTCGCACGAGATCATGGACAAGCTCGGCGCCCTCAACCGCGAGCGGGGCATCACCATCGTGCTCGTCACCCACGAGCAGGACATCGCCGCCTACGCCGGCCGGGTGATCGTCATGCGGGACGGCAAAATCGTCGAGGACCGCCAGGTCCCGGGAGGGGCGGTCGCCGCGGCTTGATCCGCGTCAATGCCCACGGCCGGCAAGGGTCCACCGTGCGCTTCCCGACCGGAGAAAACGCCATGCGCGCGATCAGCACTGTGAAGGCCGGCTTCGCCCTGGGCTTCGTGCTCGGCCTGTTCCACCTGGGCTGGGCCCTGCTCGTCTCGGCGGGCGCCGCCCAGCCGGTGATCGACTTCATCCTGCGGCTGCACTTCATCGAGCCCTTCATCCACGTCCAGGCCTTCGACCTGGGCACGGCGGGCCTGCTGGTCGCCGTCACCTCCGCGATCGGCTTCCTGTCCGGCGTGGTCCTGGCCCTGGTCTGGAACCGGCTGCATCCGGGCTAGGGAGAAGCCTCAGTTCCTGACGCAGAACCCGCCTGGCGGGGCGGTCAGGCGCCGCGAGGGCCCTTGACGGTGCTAAAGCTGCGCTTCCAATCTCTCCCAACGCCGCCATGCGTCGGCCAGAAGACTACACGGGAGGATTTCGTGCTTTCAGGTCGTCGCGCCCTCGCGCTCGCAGCTGTCGGTTCCGTTCTGGCCCTGGGGAGCCTGTCGCCCGCCTCCGCGGCGACGGCCGCCTGCAACCGGGCCTGCCTGGGCGGGATGATCACCCAGTACATCGACGCGGTGGCGGCGCATGACGCCGGCAAGCTGCCCCTCGTGGCGGGCGCCCGCGTCACCGAGAACTCGCAAACCGCCAAGCTGGGCGACGGTCTCTGGAAGACCGTCACCGGCAAGGCCACCTTCCGCCAGGACTACCTCGACACCAAGGCGCAGATCGCCGCCGCCCACGTGGTGTTCCCGGAAGGAAAGAACCAGCTTCTCTATTCGGTGCTGCTGCACATGCAGGGCGCCAGGATCGCCGGCGTCGAGACCCTGGTCCAGCGCATCACGCCGGAGTCCCGCTTCCAGCCGGACCAGCTCGGCGGCCCGATCCGGGGCATGAACGATCCGATCCCTGCGGGCAAGAAGCAGTCGCGCGCCTCGATGATCAAGACCGCCCTCACCTATCCCGAGGGCCTGCGGATCGGCAATTTCACGACGGGCAAGACCCCCTTTGCCACGGAAACCTACCGCGTCGAGAACGGCGTGATCACGGCGGGCGTGGGCTGCCGGGCCGGCGCGACCTGCGGCATGTACGAGCAGAAGATCATCGTGCACCCGGACGTGAAGGCCAGCGTCGCCGCCGTGGACGAGGAGAACGGCACGGTGCTGCTGTGGATGAACTTCGGCGACACCAACTCCTACGGGGCCGGCAACGCCCTGGTGACCTTCGAGGCGTTCAAGACCTGGGGCGACCAGATCCACTCCATCCTGGCCTTCTTCCCCATCCTGCCGGTCGCGACCCAGCGGGGCTGGCCCTCGTCGGATCCTCAGTAGGCGGGGCTCACCCGCGCACCACCCGCTGCTCGATTGCGCCGAGCAGCGGGGAGTCCCCGGGACGGCCGGCCTCCATCCGGACGGTGTCGCCGAAGCGCATGAATTCCGTCCTCGGCGCGCCATGGTCGACGGTCTCCAGGCCGCGCCGTTCGGCGATGCAGGCCGAGCCGACCTCGCGATAGGTCTCGTTCGACACTGTGCCCGAGCCGATGATCGTGCCGGCGCAGAGATCGCGGGTGCGCGCGGCGTGGGCGACGAGATCGTCGAAGCCGAACGCCATGGCCCCGCCGTCCGGCCTGCCGAACAGCTCGCCGTTCCACCAGACCCGCAGCGGCAGATGTACGCGCGCATCCCGCCAGGCCACGCCGAGTTCGTCGGGCGTGACGGCCACGGGCGCCATGCTGCAGGCGGGCTTGGCCTGAACGAAGCCGAACCCCGTGCCGAACTCGAGGGGGGCCAGGGCGCGCAGGCTCCAGTCGTTGATCTGGACGATCAGGCGGATGTGGGCGCGGGCCTCCCGCGCCGACATGCCCATGGGGACCGCGTCGGTGATCACGCCGAACTCGCCTTCGAAGTCGATGCCGTCCGCCTCGTCGGGCAGGAGGACATCCTCCGTCGGACCCAGGAACCGGTGCGACAGGCCCTGGTACATCAGGGGCCGGTTGGTCTCGATCGGGTCATGCCCGAGCGCCTTCTGCATCAGCGCCCCGTGCGAGGGATAGACGGAGCCGTCGAGCCACTGATAGGCGCGCGGCAGGGGCGCCAGCGCCGTCGCGGGATCGAAGGGGATTTCGCCGGCGACCTGCCCCGCCTCCAACGCCTCCGCCATCTGCCTGAGCCGCGGCTCGACCACCGCCCAGCGGTCGAGCGCGTCCTGCAAGGTGGCGGCGATGGTCCGGGCGGGAGCGGCTCGCGACAGGTCGCGCGAGACGATCACGAGCTCTCCGTCGGGCGTCGGGCCCGGCAGGGTCGCGAGTTTCATGGCGCCGCGCTCCCCTTCACACAGCCGCCGGTCAGGCCAGATCCGGGTCGAACTCGCCGTCGATCAGGACGAAGACGATCCGGCAGTTGCGGTCCGACCGGTTGGCCCAGCCGTGGTTCGTGCCGCGCTGGATGACGATGTCGCCGGCGCGGGCGATGGTCTCGCCTTCGTCCATGATCAGGACCACCTCGCCTTCCAGGACGATGCCGTAGTCGACGGTCTCGGTGCGGTGCATGAAGGCGTGCCGAGCCCCCCCGCCGCGCGCGTGCGCCGAGGCGTCGGCCGCACCCACCTCGGCGAAATGCGCGCGCGCCTGCTCGGGCGTGAGGCTCGCCACCTCGTCGCCCTCTGGAGGGATGTCGAGCACGCGGATGCGCGTGCCGTTCTTCGGCGGGGCGAGCTGGACGCCCGCCTCGGCAGGCTCGCCCGAAGCCCGGTCGATGCGCGCCGGAGTCTCGCGGGTGTTCCAGATCTCATAGAACAGCGGCCCCATCTCGCCGCCGATACGCACCACGCGGGGCGGCGGGGCGTCCTCAAGGATCACGGCCCGGCCGTCGGCGTCGTGGCCGGTGACGATGCGGCGGAACGGTGCGGCGGCCATGCGGCTCATCTCCCCTATGTTGGCGACGTGCGCCCGCCCAGGGTCTCGGCGACCCAGTCGGCGATGTAGCTGCAGGCGAAGCTCATGTTGTCGGCCCCGACGTGCTCGACCCCGCCCTCGCGCGCGGTGAAGACCTTCAGCTCGCGCCTCGGGCTGTTGGTCAGCTGGTCATAGCTGCGCTGGGCGTATTTGAGCGGAATCTGCCGGTCCTTCTCGCCGTGGGTGACGAGGAAGGGGACGCGGATTTTCTCCATCTGTCCGTCCAGGGTGATCTTCGGGCAAAGCGCCAGGAAGCTCTCCACGTCCGGCGCGCCCCAGACCCAGCCGACGTGGCTCCAGTAGTGCGGCACCGGCCGCTCGCCCTCGTTGCGGCGGCGCGCCTGCTGCACCTCGCCCCAGTCGTGGTTCGCGCCCCAGACGAAGCCGGCGGCGAAGCGCGGCTCGTTGGCGACCGCGCGCGGAACGAAGTAGCCGCCCAGCGATATCCCCCCCATGCCGATGCGCCTGGGATCGATCTCCGGCTGGCGCTCCAGCCAGTCGACTACAGGGGACGCCCACCGTTCGGTGTCGTGGACGGCGTGCAGGCCTCCGCGCCGCAGCGCCTCGCCTGTGCCGGGCTGATCGATGGACAGGGTCGAGACCCCGCGCCGGGCCAGCGCTTCGGGCAGGTTCGACCAGGCCAGCATCTCCTTGGTGGAATCCAGGCCGTTCACGTAGAGCACGACCGGCGCCGGGAGCGACGCGCCCTGGGCCTGGGTGAAATAGCCCGCGATGACCCCGCCTTCGTAGGGGATCTCAACCCGCCGGAAGTTGCGCCGCCCGGCGGCCACGGACCGCGAGAAGGCGTCCAGAGCCTTCGCATAGGTCTCCTCGCGCCCCGGCGTCCCCAGGCCCTGCATCCGCTCGGCCACCTGGTAGTAGAGGCTGGCGCGGTTGAGCTTGTCGGAGGCGGAATATCCGCGGCCCCGGTCCAGGTCCTCCCCCGCGAGCTCGGACAGCCGGTCGGCCATCAGCACCCACTGGCGCATGAACTCGGGCGTGCCCGCGTCCTCGCCCCGCTCCGCCGCCTCCAGCAGGGGGCGGCACATCTCCTCGATCTCGCCGATCCGGCCGCCGCTCTCCAGGGCGATCGCGACCGAGAGGTTCCAGATGTAGTTGTTCGGGAAATACTGGAAGAGCGCCACGTCAGGCGGCCGGGGGCTGGAACAGGCCCGCATCGGGCGCGGGCTGCGGCATCGACTGCGGGCCGCCGACGCCGACGCCCCACTGGTCCATGACCTGCGGGGTCGGGGGATAGACCTGCGGCGTCCAGGTCGCCTCGTCCACCCGCTCCAGCCCGGCGGTGTATTCCACCGCGAAGCCGCCGGGGGTGACGAAGTAGCTGAAGACATTGTCGCCCGCGGTGTGGCGCCCAGGGCCCCACCGCACGTCGAAGCCATGGCTCTTGAGACGGCTCGACCCGCGCATCACCTCGTCCACCCCCGACAGGTCGTAGGCGACGTGGTTCAGGCAGGGCGGCCCCGGCAGGATGGCGAGCCGGTGGTGCCAGGCGTTGCACCGCAGGAACGCCATGAAGTCGCCGATCCAGTCGCTGAGGCGAAAGCCCAGCACCTCGATGAAGAACTGCACCGCCTCCTTGTGCCGCGGCGAGTGCAGCACGACGTGGCTGATCCGCTCGGGCGCGGCCTCCCAGCGCTGCAGCGGCCGCGCCTGGCCCCGCTCGACCTCGGCGGAGGTCTCGAACGGCAGGCCGTCCGGGCTGAAGAAGCGAAAGCCGTAGCCCCCGCCGAGGCTGGTGAGCGCCCGTGGTTCGAAGATGATTTTGCAGCCGGCGGCGGCGACCCGCTCGTGGAGCGCGTCCACGTCCACGCGGCTGTCCGCCGCCAGGCCGATCACGTCCACCCGTTTTTGCTCGGCCCGGCGCAGGCGGACCACGTATGGCTCCTCGCTCCCCGGCGCGGCGAAGTGGATCATGCCGTCATGCTCGCCCGCTTCGGTCATGCCCCAGACGTCGCGGTAGAAGGCGCGCTCCACGTCCAGGTCCGGCAGGGCGTAGCCGACGTAGCGGATCTCGGTCACGCGGCTCATCGGTTGGTCTCCATCAGATCGGCCTCGCCATCAGCTCGAACATCTGGCCGGTGAGCTTTGCCTGGTCCACCGGCGGGCCCTTCCCCAGCTGGGCGTCGCAGACGGCGCGCGACATCCGGGCCGTGAAGGCGCAGCGCTCGTAGCGGCGTTCCCGGTATGCCCGGAACGCGGCCTCGGGCGTCTCGGCGCGGCCCAGCTCGTCGGCCAGCACGATGGCATCCTCGATCGCCAGTCCGGCGCCGGCGCCGAGGTGAGGCGTGATCGCGTGCACCGCGTCGCCCAGCAGGACGACGCGGCCCTTGTGCCAGTCGCCCTCGACCAGGACGCACTCCTGCGGCTTGTAGACCACCCCGTCGTCGTCCGTGATCTGCGCCACGTACTCGGCGATCCCCGGGGGGGCGCGCTCCAGCCTGGCGCGCATCGCCGCGGCGAGGCCCTGGCGAGGATGGCGCGGGTTCCCCGGTTCCGCCGTGGTGACGTACATGTACATGAGGCTGGCCGAGAGGGGCACGAGCCCCATCCCGATCGGGCCGTCGTAGGCCCTCAGACAGTCCACCGCCTCGGGCCGGGCGAAGTTGTAGCGCCACACCGACTGGCCGGTGAACTCCGGCTCGGCCGCCTCGGGCAGGATCTCCCTCCGGGTCTGCGAGAACACCCCGTCGGCCCCCACCACGAGGTCGTAGCGGCCCGAGGTCCCGTCGCTGAAGCTGACGTTCACCCCTTGCCCGTCGTCGTCGAGCGCGGTGGCGGTCACACCGAGCCGCACCTTGGCGCCGTCGGCGATGGCCCGGTCGCCCAGCACCTTGTGCAGGGCGGGGCGCGAGACTCCCAGGTTGGCGGGGCGGCCCTCCACCAGCTTCGGCGAGGGAATGCGGGCGGCGCGCCGGCCGTCGGGCAGATAGACCTCGACGTGGTCGAAGCCGAACGCCGCGCCGAGATACTGCTCCAGCAGGCCGAGGTCGGCCATGGCGCGGATCACGTTCGACTGCTGGATGATCCCCACGCCATAGACGGCCCAGTCCGGGTCCTTCTCGATGATCTCCACGGAGAAGCCGCGGCGGCGCAGGGCGATCGCGGCCGTGAGGCCGCCGATGCCGCCGCCGATGACCAGGATGTTCGCCGCCTTCACGTCCCCTCCGAACCGCCGGGTGGAGGCGCAGGCTATCGGCGGGGACTTATCTGTAAACCTTATTGTCTGGATCGATATCCATCTGCCCAACCGATGGATTGGCGGCCTCGGCGATCCGGCGGCGCAGCCATGCCAGGCCCTCGTCGTCGCCACGCGAACGGTGGTGCTGGACCATCTCGCGCATGGCCGGGAAGTCGAAAGGGATCTCGGCGATGGCGATGGGGAAGGTCTCGGCCATGGCCCGCGCCAGCCGCTCGTGCATGAACGCGACGCGCCCCGTTCCCCGCAGGAACCAGGGAACGGCCATGAAGGTCGGCGCCGTCGCCTCGATGCGCCGCGCCTTGCCCTGAAGGGCCAGCTGCCGGTCGGCGAAGGAGGCCGTCCGCTGGCGGCCGAACGACACCGCCACGTGACCGCAGGCGAACACGTCCGCCTCGGTGAACCCGCGCTGGAACAGCGGATTGCCGCTCCAGCCGACCAGCACCTGCCGCTCCTCGAACAGCAGCTCGACCGGATGGTCGGGATGCACGAAGGCGTCCGGCGTGATCAGCAGATCCACCTTGCCCTGCGCCAGCAATTCGGCGCTGTCGTCATGGGGCGAGAGAATCTCCAGACCGAGGCCGGGCGCCTCGGTCGCCAATTCGGCCATCAGGGGCGCCAGCGCCACGGCGGCGATGTAGTCGGTGGCGATGATCGAAAAGGTCCGCGTCGCCGACGCCGGTTCGAACCCGGCGGAGCTGGTGAGCAAGCCCTCCAAGCCGCGCAGCTGCGTCTTCAGGCGCGGCGCCAGCAACTCCGCATGGGCGGTCGGCATCATGCGCTTGCCGTGCGCCACCAGGAGGTCGTCATCGAAATAGTCGCGCAGCCGCGCCAGGGCGGCGCTCATGGCCGGCTGGCTCAGGTTGACCCGTCGGGCCGCTGCGGAGACGCTGCGCGTCTCCAGCAGGGCGTCCAGGGCCACCAGCAGATTGAGGTCCAGGCCCTTGAAGCGCATCCGGCATCCCATCGACGGCGTGAATAGGTCCGCAGGACAACGACAATTGCGTCAGATGGCAACTTCCCGGTCGCCGCGACGGCCGCTATGTCGATAGGCGTCGCCCTACCTGAGGAGCCGCCGCATGTCCCATCTCGCCATCGCGCCGGGCGCCGTCGCCCTGGTCACCGGCGCAGCCTCCGGCATCGGCCTGGAAGCCGCCGCCCAGTTCGCCGAACGCGGCCTGCGCGTGGCGCTGGTCGATCTCGACCGCGATCGGCTCGAGGCCGCCCGCGCGCAGATCCTGGGTCGCGCGCCGACGGCCGAGGTCGAGGTCTTCCCCGCCGACGTTTCGGACAGAGCCGCGCTGCTCGCCGTAAAGGCCTCCGTGGACGCCCGGTTCGGCGGCCTCGACGTCCTGATGAACAACGCGGCCAGCGGGCCGGAGACCAACGCGTTCGGCGCCGCCGAGGCCTGGGAGCGGCTGATCGCCGTCAATCTCTGGGGCGTCATCTTCGGGAGCCAGGTCTTCGGGCCGGACATGGCGGCGCGCGGCCGGCCGGGCCTGATCGTCAACACCGGCTCCAAGCAGGGCATCACCACCCCGCCCGGAAACCCCGCCTACAACGTCTCCAAGTCCGGGGTGAAAGCCTATACCGAGGCCCTGGCGCACGAACTGCGCAACATCGACGGCTGCCGGGTATCCGCCCACCTGCTGATCCCCGGCTTCGTCTTCACCGGCATGACCTCGCGGGGCCGCGCCGACAAGCCCGATGCGGCCTGGACCCCTAAACAGACCATCGACTTCATGCTGCAGAGCCTTGGCCGCGGCGACTTCTACATCCTGTGCCCTGACGGGGACGTGGACCGCCGGCTCGACGAGAAGCGCATCCTCTGGGCCGCCGGCGACATCGTCGAAAACCGCCCCGCCCTGTCGCGCTGGCATCCGGACTACGCCGAGGCGTTTAAGGCCTTCGTCGAAAGCTAGGCGACACCCAGCTTGCTCCGCTCCCCTCGCGGAACGTCGACAGCTCTACCCCTCCAGCGCCATGATCATGTCCACCCGCGGCCCATGCCGGCCGCCCTCGAACTGGGCGGTCAGGAACGCATCCAGGATATCGAGCGCCAGCCCTTCGCCCACCACGCGCGCGCCGATCGACAGCATGTTGGCGTCGTTGTGCTGGCGGATCATGCGGGCGGAGAAGGTGTCGGAACAGACGCCGCAACGGATGCCCTTCACCTTGTTCGCCGCCATCATGATGCCCTGGCCGGTGCCGCACAGGATGACGCCGAACCGGCAGTCGCCGGAGGCGACAAGACGCGCCGCCGCTTCTCCGTGCTTGGGATAGGGCGTGCTCTCCGGTGTCGTCGGTCCGATGTCGACCACTTCCCAGCCAAGCGCGGCGATATGGGCGGCAACTGCCTGCCGGAGTTGAATGGCGGCGTGGTCGCTGGAAAGGACGATGCGCTTATCGGCTGTCACGGGCCCCTACTCCCACTCAATCGTCCCCGGCGGCTTTGACGTCACGTCGTAGACGACGCGGTTCACGCCCTTGACCTCGTTGACGATGCGGGTGGCGGCGCGGCCGAGGACGTCCCAGGGGAACTCGAAGAAGTCGGCGGTCATGCCGTCGGTGGAGGTGACGGCGCGCAGGGCGCAGACCTCCTCGTAGGTGCGGGCGTCGCCCATCACGCCGACGGTCTTCACGGGCAAGAGGACGGCGAAGGCCTGCCAGATGGTGTCGTAGAGCCCCGCCTTGCGGATTTCGTCCAGCCAGATGGCGTCGCACTTCTGGAGCACGGCGACCTTTTCGGCAGTGACCTCGCCGGGGATGCGGATGCCCAGGCCCGGGCCCGGGAACGGGTGGCGTCCGACGAAGGCGGCGGGCAGGCCAAGCTCGCGGCCCAGGGCCCGCACCTCGTCCTTGAACAGCTCGCGCAAAGGCTCCACCAGCTTCAGCTTCATGAAGTCGGGGAGGCCCCCGACGTTGTGGTGGCTTTTGATCACGTGGCTCGGGCCGCCGCGCACCGAGACGCTCTCGATCACGTCCGGATAGAGGGTGCCCTGGGCCAGGAACTCGGCGCCGTCGATCTTGGCGGCTTCACGATCGAACACCTCGATGAACAGTCTGCCGATGATCTTGCGCTTGGTCTCGGGGTCGGAGACGCCCTTCAGCTCGCGGAGGAAGAGGTCGCCGGCGTCCACATGGATCAGCGGGATGTTGTAGTGGCCGCGGAACAGGGAGACGACCTGCTCGCTCTCGCCCGATCGCATCAGGCCGGTGTCGACGTAGACGCAGGTCAGCTGGTCGCCGATGGCCTCGTGGATCAGCACCGCCGCCACCGAGGAGTCGACCCCGCCGGACAGGCCGCAGATCACCTTGCCGGACCCGACCTGGGCGCGGATGCGGGCGATCTCCTCCTCGCGGAACCGGCCCATGGTCCAGTCGCCCTTCAGCCCGGCGATGCGGCGGGTGAAGTTCTTCAGGATCAGCGCCCCGCGCGGGGTGTGGGCGACCTCGGGGTGAAACTGCACCCCGTAGATGCGGCGGCCCTCGTCGGCGATGGCGGCGAAGGGCGCGCCATCGGAAACCGCTATGGCCTCGAACCCCGGCGGAATGGCGGAGACGACGTCCCCATGGCTCATCCACACCGGCTCGCGATGGCCGACGGGCCCCAGGCCCTCAAGCAGCGGACTCTCCCGCACGATCTCGATCTCGGCGCGGCCGAACTCCTGGCCGGCGTCGGCCATCGAGTGGCCCGGCAGCACCTGGCCGCCGAGCTGGGCGCAGAGGGTCTGCTCGCCGTAGCAGATGCCCAGCACCGGGATGCCCATCGCGAACAGGCCCTGCGGCGCGCGCGGGCTGTCGTCCACCGTCACGCTCTCGGGCCCGCCGGAGAGGATCACCGCCTTGGGCCGGAACTTCGTGACGAAGGCGTCGTCGACGTTCTGGAAGGGGTGGACCTCGCAATAGACCCCGTCCTCGCGGACGCGCCGGGCGATCAGCTGGGTGACCTGGCTGCCGAAATCGACGATCAGGACGCGCTCGTGCTGGCCTTCGCTCATAGGGGTCTTTCGAACAGGGCGAGGAAGAAGCCGTCCGTGCCGGTCCGCCTCGGGGTTAGCTGGATCGTATGGCTCCCGCCCGCCAGCTCCGCAAGCCGGGCGGCGCCCTCGGCGTGGAGGTGCGCGGTGCGCGCGGCCTCGGCGATGGGAAGCGGCCGGAAGTCGGGGTGCGCGGCGGCGAAGGCGTCGGCGATGGCGTCGTTCTCGGCCGTGAAGACCGAGCAGGTGGCGTAGGCCAGCCGCCCGCCCGGCTTCACCAGGGTCGCGGCGCGGGCCAGGATCGCGGTCTGCAGCACGGCGAGACGGTCGATGCCGTCCATGGTCAGCCGCCAGGCGCCCTCGGGGTGGCGCCGCCAGGTGCCCGAGCCCGAACAGGGAGCGTCCACAAAGACGAGGTCGGCGGCGCCGATCAGGTCCTCGGTCCCCTGCCCGTCCGTGCCGATCCTGCGGCGCTCGGCCTTGGCGCGGGCGCGGTCGAGGCGCTCCTTGATGGCGTTCAGCCGCTTCTCGTTGACGTCGCAGGCGATGAGGCGCGCCGGGCCCGTCTGGGCGAGCGCCAGGGTCTTGCCCCCGCCGCCCGCGCAATAGTCCACCACCAGCCCCCCGCCCCCGTCGGGCGCGGCCAGGAAGGCGGCGATCTGGCTGGACTCGTCCTGCACCTCGACCCAGCCGGTGGTGTAGGCCTTGGTCTTCTGCACGTCGGTGGCGAAGTCGGCGGGCAGGCGCAGGCCCCAGGCGGAGAAGGGCGTCGGGGCCGCCGCCTCCACACCGTCGAAGGCCAGCAGGTTCAGGGCCTTGGCGGGCGGGCCCATCAGGCCGTTTACCCGCAGGTCCAGCGGCGCGCGGTCCTGGGTGAGGGCCCTGGCCTCCGCCACCCAATCGTCGCCGAAGCGGTCATGGAAGGGCTGCGACAGGCCTTCGGGCAGGCCCGCCTTGACCCAGTCGGGCTCGGCCGGCGGATCGCGGGCGAGCAGCGCCCTCTCGTCAGGGGTCAAGGGCTCCGGCGCGTGGCCGCCGCAGAACAGGGCCTCGATCCCGTCCAGCGGCGTCTCGTCCAGCCGCGCGAGCGCCCCCAGCACCAGGGCCCGGCCGTCGTCGGCGCCCATGGCCCAGGCCAGCTTCGAGCGGGCGCGCAGCGTCCGGTACACCCGCTCGGCGATGGCGCGGCGGTCCCCCGATCCGGCGAAGCGGTGTTCGCGGCCCCAGTGCTTGAGGACGCCGTCGGCGGGGGCGCGGCTTCGCGCGATCTCGTCCAGGACTTCGATGGCGGCGGAGAGGCGTGCTGCCGGGGTCACGCGGGCCTGAGGATAGCGACGAGGATCATGCCGAGCCCGATCAGGGAGCCGACCCAGACCAGGGACCGAATGTAGGGGACCCCCAGCGCATAGAGCGGCAGATAGACCACCCGGCCCCAGAAATAGAGCTGGGCGCCCAGCACCGTCTGGCCGCCTTCGCGTCCCGCCGCATGGGCGATCAGCACGGCGGCGGCGAACAGGGGCAGGGTCTCGAACAGGTTGGCCTGGGCCCGCTCCAGCCGCCCGGCCAGGGGGCTTAAGGGCGGCTTGGCCTCGTCCCTCGCGCCCGCGTTCCACTTGGAGCCGTATTCCTTGGTCCGCACCGTGGCGAAGGCGAAGATGTGCACGAGGGCCAGGACCAGGGTCCAACCCAAGAGGGTCAGCTCGGTGGTCATGAGCCCCCCGTGGGATAGTTCGGGGCTTCACGGGTGATCATCACGTCGTGGACGTGGCTTTCGCGCAGGCCCGCGCCGGTGATGCGGATGAACTTCGCCCGCTCCTGGAACTCGTCGATATTAGCGGCGCCGACATAGCCCATGGCGGCGCGCAGGCCCCCGACGAGCTGGTGCAGGATCGAGCCGATCGGACCCTTGTAGGGGACCTGCCCCTCGATCCCCTCGGGCACCAGTTTCAGGGCGTCGGCCACCTCCTTCTGGAAGTAGCGGTCGGCCGAACCGGCGGCCATGGCGGCCACCGACCCCATGCCGCGGTAGGCCTTATAGGACCGGCCCTGGTAGAGGTAGACCTCCCCCGGCGCCTCATCGACCCCCGCGAACATCGAGCCCAGCATGGCCGTCGAAGCGCCCGCGGCTATGGCCTTGGCCAGGTCGCCGGAGAACTTGATCCCGCCGTCGGCGATGATCGGCACGTTGTTGGGACGGCCCGCGCGCACCGCCTCGGAGATCGCCGTCAGCTGCGGCACCCCGACGCCCGCCACCATGCGGGTGGTGCAGATCGAGCCCGGGCCGATGCCGACCTTGATCGCGTCCGCGCCGGCGTCGATCAGGGCCATGGCGCCCTCGTAGGTGGCCACATTGCCCGCCACCAGCTGCACCCGGTTGGTCTCGCGCTTGATGCGGCGCACGACGTCGGCGACGTGGATGGAATGGCCGTGGGCGGTGTCGACCACCACCACATCGACCCCGGCGTCGATCAGGGCCATGGCCCGCTCGTAGCCGTTGTCCCCCACGCTGGAGGCCGCGCCCACCCGAAGTCGCCCGCGCTCGTCTTTGGCGGCGTGGGGATGGGCCTCGGACTTCTCCATGTCCTTGACGGTGACGAGCCCGACGGCCCGGTAGGCGTCGTCGACCACGATCAGCCGCTCGATCCGGTTGCGGCGCAGGATCTCCCGCGCCTCGGCCTGGCCGACGCCCTCAGGGACGGTGATCAGCCCCTCCTTGGTCATCAGCTCGGAGGCCGGCAGGTCCGGGTTGGTTTCGAAGCGCACGTCGCGGTTGGTGAGGATGCCCACCAGCTTGCCGGTGCCGCGTTCCACCACCGGGAAGCCGGAGATGCGCCGCTCGGCCTTGATCCGCCGCACTTCGCTCAGCGGCGTGTCCGGGTGGATGGTGATCGGGTTGATCACCATGCCGCTCTCGTAGCGCTTCACTTCCCGCACCTGATCGGCCTGTTCGGCGATCGACAGGTTGCGGTGGATGATCCCCATGCCCCCCGACTGGGCCATGGCGATGGCCAGCCGGCTTTCGGTCACGGTGTCCATGGCCGAGGACAGCAAGGGGATGTTGAGATCGATCTCGCGGGTCAGCCGGGTGGTCGTGTCCACCTGGGTCGGCATGACCTCGGACGGACCGGGTTCGAGCAAAACATCGTCGAAGGTGAGCCCTTCGCGAATCTCCATTTGGAGCCTCCGTTTTGCGGGCTCCGTATCCGGTCAAACGGGGGGCAAGTCAACGGCGGCGGACAGGCGGGACCTGCGAGGTCGCGTTTTTGCAACGCATTGCCGGCTTCGGCGCGCCGCCGCCCCGCTCGGGCGGCCGGCGGACCGGGGCGTTTGTAAGGAGTACCGCATGAACGCCATAGCCTTAGCCGGCGTGGGGGCGGGTCTGCTGCAGCAACTCTTGGGTACGCTGCAAGCGGGCCATGCCTCCGCGGCTGGGCAGACTTCGCCCGGCGATAAGGCCGGTCCGGCAGGATTTGCCGGTCCGCCCCAAGGTTCGCCTCTGGGCCCTCCCCCCGGTCCGCCGCCGCAAAAGCCGGCCGGATCGGCGTCCGATCGTTTTCGCTCGGACACCCTGGCCACCCTGATCAGCGCGCAGGAAGCGCCGAAAGCTTCCGACCTCGTGAACAAGCTGATCACGAGGTTGGACACCGACGGCGACGGACAGGTCAGCCTGGATGAAATCCAGTCGGCCCTGTCGAAACCGGAGAAAGCCTCCACCACCGGAACGGCCCAGCAGCCTGACCGGTCGGCGGCCTTCGCCCAGATCGACACCAGCGGAGACGGCCAGCTCAGCGCCGATGAACTGTTGGCCGCCCTGAACGCCATGCACAAACACCACCACCGTCACGGCGCGCAAAGCGCGACCGCGGCGAACGCCAATGCGAGTGCGACGACACTTGAGACCGCCGAAACGGCCGCGACGGCGACCGCCGCCGTCACGACCGAGGCGCCCCAGAACGCGGCGGCCTGACCCAGAAAGGCGGCCGGGGCCAAGCGCTCCGGCCGTCGCTGTCAGACTTCCTTGCGCCCCCTGAACCCCGTCGCCACCAGGAAGACCTCAGAGCTGTCCGTGCGGCTGGCCTTGGGCTTGATGTGCTGGACGCGGGCGAAGGCCGGCTTGAGCTGATCCAGGATTTCGGTGGTGGCGCCGCCCTGGAAGGCCTTGGCGATGAAGGTGCCGCCGGGCTTGAGCACCTGCATGGCGAACTCCGCCCCCACCTCGATCAGGCCGATGATGCGGAGGTGATCGGTCTCCCGGTGGCCGGAGGTGTTGGGGGCCATGTCGGAGAGGACGATATCCGGCGTCCCGCCCAGGAGGCGCATCAGCTCCTCGGGAACGCCCGGCGCGGTGAAGTCGGCCTGGATGATGGTCGCTCCGGGGATGGGATCGACCTGCAGCAGGTCCACGCCCACGACGTCGGTGGCGCCCCGCTCCAGCGCCACCTGAATCCAGCCGCCGGGGGCGCAGCCGAGGTCGATGATCTTGGATCCCCGCTTGATCAGGTGCAGGCGGTCGTCGATCTCGGAAAGCTTGTAGGCGGCGCGGGCCCGGTAGCCGTGGGCCTTGGCGGCCTTGACGTAGGGGTCGGCGAGCTGGCGGTTCAGCCATTGCTGCGACGACAGGCTGCGCTCGTCGGCGGTCCTCAGCCGTTGGCCCATGCCGCGGCCGGCCGCATCGCCGCGTGTCGGCGCGCGGACCATGCGGCGACGTTCTTCTTCGGGAGGTTTGCTCATTCTGCGGCCCGGGCGCCGGCCTGGCTTGAGGCGGGTCCGCGGCGACGCCGGCGACGGCCGCGGCCGCTCCGGCCCGCGCGCTCGGACATAAGGGTCAGCAGCAGGCCCTCGCGCAGCCCCCGGTCGGCGACACGGACCCGCATGCAGGGCCACAGCTCCTGCACCGCCTGCAGGATCGCGGCGCCCGCCAAGACAAGGTCGGCGCGGTCGGGACCGATACAGGGCTGGCCGGCGCGCTGCGCCGGCGACAGGCCCATCAGCCGTTGGGCGGCCGCCTCGCAATCGGTGCGGGTCAGCCACAGGCCGTCCACGCGGGACCGCTCGTAGCGGCGGAGATTCAGGTGCAGCCCCGCGAGACTCGTGATGGCGCCCGAGGTGCCGATCAGGTGCGCCCGGCCGTCGTCGAAGTGGCCGCGCACCACCTCGGCGTTGGGGAAGGGATGGATGTGGGACTTGATGTGCTCGACCATGGCCCGGAACCAGGGCTCGCTGGCCGGTTCGTCCTGGGCCTCCGGAAAGCGTTCGGCCAGGGTCACCACGCCTACGGGGATCGAGAGCCAGGCGCGGATCGGCGGGTTCTTGAGCGGGCGGCGCGGCCCGTCGGACGGCGCGCCTTCCGGCTTCAGCTCCACCCAGGAAAGCTCGGTGGAGCCCCCGCCCACGTCCACCACCAGGGCGGCGTCGCATTCGGGGTCGAGCAGGCCGACGCAGCCGGCCACCGACAGCTTGGCCTCCTCGCGGGGTGTGATGACCCGCAGCTTCAGCCCGGTCTCGCGCTCCACGCGGTCGACGAACTCCTGGCCGTTCTCCGCCGAGCGGCAGGCCTGGGTGGCGACGGCCTGCACGCGCACCACCTGGCGGCGGCGCACCTTGTCGGCGCAGATGCGCAGGGCGGCCAGCGCCCGGTCCATGGCGGCGGGGTCGAGTCGGCCGGTGCGGGACAGGCCATCCCCCAGCCGCACGATGCGCGAGAAGGCCTCCACCACGCGGAAACCCTGGCCGGAGGGGGTCGCCACCAGGAGGCGGCAGTTGTTGGTGCCGAGGTCGAGGGCCGCGTAGTTGGGGGTGTCGGGAGGACCCCTGCGTCGGTCCGCAGGGATGTCGGACCCCCTGTCCGGGGGTTCGGGCGGCGTTGCAGCGGTCGTCTCCGACATGGGACCTCTGTCCGCCCTAAATCGCGCAACTCGCGTAATCCGCGTGCAGCACGCACAAAATCTCCGCGCGACTGTAACAAGGCGCCTTCGCCTTGCGAACCCCGGGCTTGCGCCCGGTGCGACGATACGTTCATCGTCCGGTCATCTGATTTCGGGCATGATTCGAGCCATGGACGCGCGCTTCGCCAAGTTCAATATCGGCCAGGTCGTGAAGCATCGGCTCTTCCCGTTCCGCGGCGTCATCTTCGACGTGGATCCGGAGTTCTCGAATACTGAGGAATGGTGGACTTCGATCCCGGAAGACATCCGGCCTCGGAAGGATCAACCCTTCTACCACCTCCTGGCCGAGAACGATCAGAGCGCCTACGTCGCCTATGTTTCGGAGCAGAACCTCCTGCCCGACGAATCCGGTGAGCCGGTAGGCCACCCCAACGCCTCCGAAATGTTCGAGGGCTTCGAACAGGGCCACTACGTCCTGCGCCAAGGGGTTCGGCAGTAGAGCCGACCCACTGCTCCCCTCCGGGGGAGCTGGCGCCCCGAACGGGGCG
This sequence comes from Caulobacterales bacterium, assembly GCA_947474395.1. Lineage (GTDB taxonomy): Bacteria > Pseudomonadota > Alphaproteobacteria > Caulobacterales > Caulobacteraceae > CANJID01. The sequence goes on along the minus strand of CANJID010000002.1, from coordinate 38,613 downwards.
ACTGAGGGGGCTGCAGGGCTCCCTCGCTAGCCGTTACGCTCTTCAGCCCCCTTCGTCCCGAGGCAAGCTCGGGACACTTCCCCCAGGGGGGGCAGAGTTTCCAATCAGTACGTCTTCCGCCACCGGATCGAGAGCCGCGCGTCCCCCTGCGTGCCTACGGTCGACACCACCGACAGGTTCCTGCGGATGCGCCATTCGAGTTGGGCGGTGGGGCCTTCGCGGCCGCCGCCGGTGATCTCGAGGTAGAGGTCGTCGTTGATGTACTTGCCTCCCGAAATCCCCATGCCGGAGATGCCGCCGCCCAGGGCCAGCCGGTCGAGGCCCGCGAACTGGCGCAGGCCCCCCAGCACGTCGAAGCCGCCACCGGTCGCCAGCGTGGTCAGGGCCGCCGCGAGCTGGGCGGCCTCGAGCGACGAGAGCTGCGAGGCGGAGCGGCCGAAAAGCACCTGGGACAGGATCTCGTCCTCGGGCAGGATCGGGGTCGAGGAGAGGGTGATCTCCGGCTTGGCCGCCGTGCCCTGGATGCGCACCACGGCCGAGAGGGTCGGGTCGTCGCGGATCGCCTGCAGGTCCAGGCGGATGGCCTCGGCGGTGGAGCCGAGGCGGATCGTCCCCCGGTTGTCGAACTCGAACCGCTTGCCGGCGAACTGGTAGTCGCCGCGCACGACCCGCGCCTCGCCGGACAGCTCCGCCCGCCCGATCGCGCCGCCCACGTGGGAGTCCACCGAGAGCTCGACGTCCAGGCCGTTGCCGCGGACGAACACCCCCCGCCGGGCGCTGATGTTCACATCCAGGCCGATCTGCGGGCCGGCGGGCTTGGAGGCGACCTCCTGGCCCTGGCGGCGGGGCCGGTTGATCTCGATCACGTCCATCCGCACCACCCCGTTGGGCACCGGCGGCTTGGCGACGATGTCGGCGCGGTCGACGGTCAGCGCTCCCTTGAGGTTGGCCTGGCCCTTGGCGTCGCGGGTGACGGTGACCGGGCCGGACGCCGTGGCCCGGGCGATCTCGTTGTCGATCAGCTGGAACTTCGACAGGTTGAGGGTGAAGGTCGAGGCCCCGTCCCGCACCAGGCTGACCTTGCCGTCGCCCGAGACCGAACCGCCCCGGCCGTCCACGCCGGCAAAGCGGCTGACCGTCACCGCGGAGTCCCCGAAGGCCGCCTGGATCTCCAGGTCGCGCAAATCGAGCCCCGTGGCCACGTCCTGGAAGCGGCCCCCGCTGAAGGAGGCCTGGCCCACCGATTCCATGTCCGCCAGGGTTCCCTGGATGGTCCCCTTGGCGACCATGCGGCCCGCAAGCGTGCGCGCGCCCCCGGCCCAGAGGTCGAATAGGGCTCGCACCTCTCCGTCGATGTTGAAGGAGCCCTTCAGCGGCTTGTCGCCGACCAGGGCCAGGCGGAAGGGCGAGGCGCTGGTCGTGGCGGGAATGTCCATCGCCAGCTGCGACTGAAGCTGGTTGTTGGTCGCCCCGGCGTCGAGGTGGAACCGGCCGTCGGCGATGTCCGCGTGGATGCGGCCCGTCAGGGCCTGGTTGGCGGGTGCGTCGCGGCTGCGCGCGCCGGTCAGGGTGGCGTCCAGAACCCCGGTCAGGCGCGGGCCCCGGCCAGAGAGGGTCATGTCCCCGTCGAACTGGCCGACGAAATCCTGGTCGAAGGCGGCGAGGGCGAGGTTGCGGAGCTCCGCCTTGGCTTCCAGCGCATCGCCGGTCTGGCGGGCGTCGATGTCGGCCCGGCCGCTGCCGAGCTGGGCGCGCAGGCGCAGGCTCTGGCCGTCGGGGCCCATGCGGAAGACCGCCGGTTCGGGCAGGCGCAGGTCGGCCCGCTTCACGCGGCCCTGGCCGGAGAGGGTGATCTCCCGGGTTGGGGTGGTCTGGTTCAGGACGCCGTTGCCGACGAAGCGCCAGTCCAGCACTTCGTCGCTCTCGGCGGAAATCTCGAAGGGCAGTCGGGCCCATGGCCCCTGCGCCCGGAGCCGGGCGGTGGGCAGGGAGCGGTTGACGCCGGGGATGGACAGGTTCTGGCCGTCCAGCACGATCTCGGCGACAGCCCCGCCCGGACGGTCGGCGATCTTCATGGACCCGGTCAGCTTGCCCGAGGCGAGGAAGGCCCCCGGGCCTGCCACAAGGTCGAGGTCGGCGGTGGATGGGGCCCCGCCGCGCAGGGCCACCTCCCCGGTCAGCTTCACCCCGCCGGCGTCGGCGTTGATCTCGCTGAGCGCCAGGCCGTCGGGCAGGAAATGGAAGGCCGCGCGGGCCGCCGCCTGGCCGTAGTTCGAGGGACCGGAGAGGGCGATCTGGCCGCTGGCGCCTTCCGGCGCGGTGGCGGTGAAGACAGTCAGGTGCGCGGGCTTGACCACCAGCCGACCGAAGTCGACCTGCACCAGGTCGGCGGTCAGGTCGGCCCATGGCAGGGCGATCTTGCCCCCGACGCGGCCCCCGCCCTTGACCAGGCCGTCGATCTGGATCGGCCCGGCGGTGAAGGGGCCCTTGGCGCTCCAGTCGAGGTCGAGCGCCATGACCAGGCTGTGGTCCACCGTGCCCTTGGCGGCGATCTGCAGGGCGCCGCCGTCCATATGGCTCTCAAGCACGGTCCATCCCACCGGGCCGTAGCCCGCTCGGGCGGTGATGTGCGGGTTGGTCCCCAGGAGGCGGTCAAACTCCGGGAAGCCGGTGACGAAGTCTGTCCCCTTGGCGTCCAGGGTGGCGTCCCACAGGTGCACGCCCTTGGGCTCGCTGGCGTTCCAGGTGGCCGTCAGCAGGCCGTGGGCGCCCTTGTGCGCGGCGGCGAGATTGGAGACCTCGGCGACGCCCTTGAAGGTCAGGCCGCCGAACAGCCCCTGTCCGCCCTCGCCGTCGACCTTCAGGCCGGGTCCGTCGACCTTCAGCACCTTGAACAGGAAACGGCCGTCGGCGATCCGCGCGCCGTCGAGCACGGCGGTGGGGCGCGGGCCCAGCAGGGCCGCAACCAGCCCGATCCCCTGACCGCCCTCGCCCTGGAGGTCCGCCTGCAGCCGCCATTCGCCGGGCTTGCGGGTAAAGGTCGCCGGGCCCGTGGCCTGGGTCAGGGTGTAGTCCCACTGCGACAGCTTCTGGACCGCCATCCGGCCCTTGAAGGTGAAGTTCCGCAGGTCCCCGCTCATCGTCCCGCTGGCCTGGGCGGGCCCGACCTTGGGCACCGGCACCCACCATTTGGAGAGGTCGGCGAGGGCCAGCTTCACGTCCAGCCCGTCGGAGCGGCGCTTGCGCCAGTCGATCGGTCCCTTGGCGGTGACCGAGGCGTGGGCCCCGACCAGGCTGGCGTCGATGCGGTAGAGGTCGCCCCTGTCGTGCACGGCGGCGACCTTCAGCCGGGCCTCGGGACCCATCCGCTCGACCAACCTCTGGGTGAAGTGCGAGGCGGCGAGGGTGATGTAGGCGTCGAGGCTGGTCCCGGCCTTGGTCCAGCGGGCGTCGGCGCGGGCCGGAACGGTCTTGCCCGAGGTGGTCGTGAAGGAGAGCTGGCCCGCCTCGGCCGTGCCGTCAGCGCGGGCCTGGATGGTCAGGGTCTGGTCGGCGGGCAGGCCGATGGCGCCCGCAAGGGCGCCCCCCTGCCCCTCGATGGCGTCCAGGCGCAGCACCACGCGCTTGGTCCCGCCGAGGTCGAACACCAGGCTCGCCCCGTCGCCCTTGTGCAGGCGGCTGGTCGCCTCGAGCCGCCCGCGGGCCGGTCCCGTACGCTCGATCACAGCCTGGGCGGCGACGTCCCACAGGCCGGGGCGGGTGGAGAAGGCGGGCAGAGTCTCCAGGCTGAGCCGCACCTCGTCCAGCACCACGGTCAGGGGATTGGGCTGCTGCGGGCGCTTGGGCTCGACGGTCAGGACGGGGCGGCGCAGGACGCGCACGGCGGCGGCGCGGATGCTCTCGGCGTGGAAGCGCTTGGCCAGCAGCTCCGGCGCCTGCCAGCGGACGTCCAGGTCGTTGATCTCCAGCCAGACACCTTGCGCGTCGGCGACGGTGACGCGGCGGACGTGGAACTGGTGGAACAGGTCCCCCTGCAGCCCTTCGAGGTGCAGCCGGCCGAAGCGGCTGAGCTTCAGACCGTCGATCAGCCGGGCGATCACCGCCCGGCCGGGACTGGTCTGCACGCCGACCCGCAGGCTGAGGGAGGTGATGAAGACAATGGCGAAGATAGCCGTGAGCGCCAGGGCCGCCGTCAGCAGCGGATGGCGACGACGGCGCGCCGCCTTGGCCGCGGCCTTGCGCTCGGCGGCGGCGGAGCGCCGCGCCTTACGCGTCTTGGGCCCAGGCTTGGGTTCAGGCGGGGCCGGCGGTTCGAGGGTGGGGTCCCCGGTCAAAAGCTCTGCCCGATGCTGAGATAGACCTGGAACGGCGAGTCCCCGCTGAACTTCTTCAGCGGCGTGGCGACATCCACGCGGATCGGCGCGAAGCCGAGATCATAGCGGATCCCCACCCCTACCGCGTAGCGCAGGGCGGTGAAATCCGGTTGCAGGTGCTTGCCCACCGATCCCGCGTCCACGAACACCGCCGCGCCGAACTTGCCGTTGAGGAAGTTCGTGAACCGGTGGCGCGCCTCGAAGCTGCTCTCGAACAGGGACAGCCCCCCCTGAGGGACGCCGTCGGAATAGCGGGGGCCGACGCTTTGGTACTCGTAGCCGCGCACCGAGCCGCCGCCCCCGGCGTAGAATCGGTTGGCCGCCGGCACCCCCGGCAGGGTGCCGCCGAGGATCGAGCCGACCCTGACCCGCGCCGCCAGGACCGTATTGGCCTGCACGCCGATGGGGACGTAGTAGGTGCCCTGCACCTGGGCGCGGACGTAGGCCAGGCTCTCCTCCCCGGTGATCAGGGTCGGCTCCAGTCGGACCTCGGCCTTCCAGCCGCGATGCGGGTCCAACGGATTGTCGGAGTGGTCCAGGGCGATGGCGCCCAGGGCCGCCAGGGTGAAGATGTCCAGGGTCCCGGTGTGCTTGTCGTCCACCGTCGACTTCACCAGGGAGAAGCCGCGGGTGAAGTAGGAGGTCTTGCCGTAGCGCCGGGTCAGGTCCGCGCGGATCGCGGCGCCCTGCTGCTCATAGGCGGCGGTGTCCTGGCGGAAACCCTCGAGGGTCGCCTTCAGCACCAAGCCCGGCGAGCGCCAGTGCGGCAGGGTGAGGTCGACCCCCAACCGGCTGTCGATACGGGCGTATCGGGCCTCCACCGTCAGGGTGTCGGCCCGGTGCAGGCGGTTGAACTCGGACCAGCGGACGCTGAAGTCCGGGCCCTCGCCGGTGGAATAGATGGTCCCGGGCGTGATCGAGACCTCGGTGTTGGGGCTGGAGATCACCGAATAGCCGGCGCCGACCTCGATCGAATGGCGGGGGCGGTCGGCGAGGCTCACGATCACCGGCCGCAGGCCGTCCGCGTCAGGGGTGGCCGACAGGGCCACGGTGACCGAATCGTAGATGGCGGTGTCGAGCAGGCGCCGCTCCAGCTCGGCCACCAGCTCGGGCTTGTAGGTGTAGCCGGGTCGCCAGGGCGCCAGGTAGTCCACCCACGCGGGGTTGGTCCTCCCCTTGGTCTCCACCCGCACCCGGCCGAGCTTCACCAGGGGCCCGGCGGCGATCTGGAAGGTCGGGCGCATGGTCCGGTCGGCGTGGTCGACGATCGGCACGGGCGGCGGCGCCGAGGCGTCGGCGTAGCCCTCGGCCTGCAGCAGGGAGACGATCCGTCCCTGGGCGGCGATCACGTCGGCGTTGCGCGCCGGCATTCCCGGCTTGAGGGAAAGGCCCTTGAGGGCGACGTCGCGCGCCTCGGGCGACGGGGGTGTTCCCACCCATTCCACCCCGATCTGGCTGAGGTGGAAGCGGGGTCCGAGGTCGACGGTGATGACGGGCGTGGGGGCGTCGCCCTCGCCGATGTCCGGCTCGACGCTGCTCTGCCAGTAACCTTCGGAGTGCAGCAGGGCCGTGGCGTTGTCGGCGGCCTCGACGGCGCGGCGGCGCGCCTCGATCCGGCTGGCCGGGGCGGCGCGGGATTCGCCCACGGCGCGCTGCACGGCCTCGCGCAGGGCGCGGTCCTCCACGCCCTCGACGACAGCGTTGCGCTCCGCCGCCCAAGACGCACTTGTGGCCGCGCCCGCGCACAACAGAACCGCCGAAGCGATGATCGCTAGTCGGAGTCGTCCCAACCGGTCGTTCCGTTCCCACCCGTGGCTTCGGCACAACCCCCGCAGGCGGTGTAGCCGCAAGGCCCCAAGGTGTCACCCACAGGGTGAACGCATGGTGACCCTGATCAAGGAACGCGCGAAAGGATGTTTGGACGCCAGGGCCCTTTAGTCCTTGGCGAAGACGTAGCCGTCCTGGACCGCCAGGTGGACGGTCGCGCCGGGCTCGCCGGCCGCCAGGACCTGGTCGCGGGCCAGGAGGGCCTCCAGCCGGCCGACCGGGCCGTTGAGGACCTTGCGCTCCAGCTTCGCCTCGATGGCGACCTGGCCCTTGGCCGCGAGCACCATCTGGTGCGGGCGCACGAAGGCGACGGCGGGACCGGCGGCGACGTCCTTGGCCGGCAGGGCGACACCGGCGGCATGGAACACCCCGGCCTTGACCTCGCCCTCCAGGCGGTTGGCCTCGCCGACGAAGCCGGCGACGAAGGCGCTGGCGGGCTGGTCGTGGATTTCGTGCGGGGCGCCGATCTGCTCGATCTGCCCCTTGTTCAGCACCGCGACCCGATCGGCCAGCTCAAGGGCCTCCTCCTGGTCGTGGGTGACGAAGATGGTGGTCACGCCGGTGGCGTCATGGATGCGCCGCAGCTCGCGCCGCAGCGACTTGCGCACCGTCGCGTCCAGCGCCCCGAAGGGCTCGTCCAGCAGTAGCACCTTGGGCGAGACCGCCAGGGCGCGGGCGAGCGCCACCCGCTGGCGCTGGCCGCCGGAGAGCTGGGTCGGGAAGCGCTTGCCGAGCCCTTCCAGCTCCACGAGCTTCAGGAGCTCCTCCACCCGCGCCTCGCGGGCCTCCTTGGAGGGCCGGTGTTTCCGCTTCTTCACATCCAGGCCGAAGGTGATGTTGCGGGCCACGGTCATGTGCTTGAACAGGGCGTACTGCTGGAACACGAAGCCGACCCCGCGCGCCGCGGCGCTGGCGTAGGTCACGTCCTGGTCGCCGAAGACCACCTGCCCCTCTTCCGGAAACTCGAGCCCGGCGATCACCCGCAGCAGGGTGGTCTTGCCCGAGCCCGACGGGCCCAACAGCGCCAGGAGCTCGCCCGGACGGATGTCCAGTCCGACCCCGTTCAGGGCCGGGAAGCGGTGGAAGCGCTTTCGGATTCCGCGGATGTGGATGCCCATCGCCCCGTCAGCCTGACCGGCTGGGTGCGGAGGGGGATTGTGGTCGCCTTGGCCCACGGCGGCCTCTCCTTTTTGGGATGTGAATCTATCGAACGGCACGGCCGCTCACCTCGGGCTGGATCACCTCGAGCAGGCCCTTCAGGACCAGGGTGGCCAGCGCCAGCAGGCACAAAAGGGCCGCCACCGAGAAGGCGCCGACGAAGTTGTACTCGTTGTAGAGGATCTCGACGTGCAGCGGCATGGTGTCGGTCTCGCCGCGGATCTTGCCGGAGACCACGGACACCGCGCCGAACTCGCCCATCGCCCGGGCGTTGCAGAGCAGCACCCCGTAGAGCAAGCCCCAGCGGATGTTGGGGGCGGTGACGCGCCAGAAGGTCTTGAGCCCCGAGGCGCCCATGGAGACGGCCGCCTCCTCCTCGTCCGTGCCCTGCGCCTGCATGAGCGGGATCAGCTCGCGGGCGACGAAGGGAAAGGTCACGAAGATGGTGGCCAGCACGATGCCCGGCAGGGCGTAGACGATGTGGATATCGTGGTCGATGAGCCACGGGCCGAACCAACCCTGCAGCCCGAACACCAGGACGTAGATCAACCCCGCCACCACCGGCGAGACCGAGAATGGCAGGTCGATCAGGGTGATCAGCAGGGCCTTGCCGCGGAAGTTGTGCTTGGCCACGGCCCAGGCGGCGCAGACGCCGAACACGGCGTTGAACGGAACTGTAATGGCCGCGGTGATCAGGGTCAGCTTGATCGCCGACAGGGCGTCCGGCTCGCTGATCGCCTCCAGGAAGGGATCGAAGCCCTTTCTCCAGGCCTCCACGAACACAGACGTCAGCGGCAGGACGAGCATCAGGCCGATGAACAGGCAGACCAGGCCCAGGACCGTCCAGCGGACCCAGGGGGCGTCCTCGGTGGCGTGCAGCGCGCGCTTGGCCATGACCGGCTCCTCAGCCCATCCGCCGCGACCACGCCTGGATGGCGTTGATCACGAGCAACATGACGAAGGAGACCCCCAGCATCACTACGGCGATGGAGGAGGCGGCGGGGAGTTCGAACTGCTGCAGCTGGATGGTGATCAGCAGCGGGGCGATCTCGGAGACGAAGGGGCGATTGCCGGCGATGAAGATCACCGAGCCGTACTCGCCGACCCCGCGGGCGAAGGCGAGGGCGAAGCCGGTCAGCCAGGCGGGGCCGAGGGCCGGCAGGACGACCCGGACAATGGTCTGCAGCCGGTTGGCGCCGAGGCTGGCGGAGGCTTCCTCCACGTCGGCGGCGAGGTCGCGCAGGACCGGCTCCAGGGTTCGCACCACGAAGGGCAGGCCGATGAAGGTCAGGGCGATGACGATGCCGGTGGGGTTGTAGGCCGCCTTGATTCCGAGCGGGGTCAGGAGTTGGCCGACCCAGCCGTTGGGGGAATAGAGCGTGGCGAGGCTGATGCCCGCCACCGCCGTCGGCAGGGCGAAGGGCAGGTCGACGAGGCCGTTCAGCAAGGTCTTGCCGATGAAGTTGTAGCGAACCAGGGCCCAGGCGGTGAGCACGCCGAACACACCGTTGATGACCGCGGCGATGAAGGACGTGCCGAACGAGAGCAGATAGGCGTGGACGGCGCGCTCGGAGAAGGCGGCGCGGGCGAACTCGGCCGGGCTCAGCTTGGCGGACTGGATCACCACGGCGGCGAGGGGGATCAGCACCACCAGCGACAGGATGGTGACGGTCAGGCCAAGCGTCAGGCCGAAACCCGGCACCGCGGAACGGCGGCGCAGGACGGACCTTCGCGGGGCGGGGAGGAGCGGCGCCTCCGGCGCTAGGGTGACCATGGACATCCTTGTCGAACGAGCAAGCGAACGGGCGGCGCGATCTGGCGATCCGTCGATACGCCATGCTCCATGGCGTGCAAGCCCCATGCCGGACAACGGAGTTTTTCTGGACGGACTGATGGGAAATCTCGTCCTGTTCCGATCCACCGCTCTTCCCGACGCGGGTTGAGGGCGCGCGCCCGTCTCGATATGACCCGGGGGAACGAGGAGCATCAGATTGTCTAAGGTCGAAGAGAGGCTGGCGGCGCTGGGCGTGACCCTGCCCGAGCCGGTCGCGCCGGTCGCCAACTACGTCCCCTTCGTGCGGGCCGGAAACCTGGTCCACATCTCCGGCCAGGTCTCGACCGACGCGAGCGGCGGGATCAAGGGGATCGTCGGCGGAGCGGTCGACCTGGAGACCGCCCGCAAGGCCGCGCGCCTGTGCGGGATCAACCTGATCGCCCAGATCAAGCGCGCTTGCGACGGCGACCTCGACCGGGTCAGGCGGGTGGTCAAGCTCGGCGGCTTCGTCCAGGTCGAGGCCGACTTCTTCGACATCCCGCAGGTAATCAACGGCGCCTCGGACCTGATGGTCGAGGCCTTCGGCGAGGCCGGGCGCCACGCCCGCTCGGCCGTGGGCGTCTACCGCCTGCCCCTCAACTTCGCGGTCGAGGTGGATGCGGTGGTCGAGATCGCGTGACCCCTCCCCCGCCCCCGGCTGAGCTTTCCGCGGCCGGGCGCAGGTCCTGGGAGCTCCTGGTCGCCACCCCCCTCGCCCACCGGGGCCTGTGGAACGTCCGCGCGCCCGAGAATTCCCTGACGGCCTTCGAGCGGGCCTGCGAGGGCGGCTACGGCATGGAACTCGACGTCCAGCTCTCCGCCGACGGCGAGGCCATGGTCTTCCACGATGACCGGCTCGACCGCATGACCGCCGAGACGGGTCGCCTCGCCGACTACAGCGCGGCGGACCTGGCGCAGATGCAGCTCGGCCCGACCGAGGAGACCATCCCCACCCTCTCAGCCGTCCTGGAGCGGGTGGCCGGCCGCGGCCTGGTGATGATCGAGCTGAAGGTGCTGGGCGGCGACGAAGGCGCCCTGGAGCGCAGGGTCGCCGAGCTGATCGACAGCTACCACGGTCCCCACGCGGTGCTGAGCTTCAACCCCCACGCCATGGGCTGGTTCGCCGACCACCGGCCGGGAGTTCTGCGCGGCCTGAACAGCTGGTCCTACTACGACGCCACCGACTGGATGCTCAGCCCGGCCCAGCGGGAGTCCCTGGCTGAGCTGGAACATGTGGGGATCGCGCGGCCCCACTTTCTGTCCCTGGGACTGGACATGCTGCCGAGCCGCCGCGCCGACGAGCTCCGCGCGGCAGGGCTCGCCGTCGCCGCCTGGACCGTGCGCTCGCCCACCCGCTGGGCCCTCGTCGAGCCCCACTGCGACAGCCTGATCTTCGAAGGGTGGCGGCCTTGATCAAGCCGCAGGTGCGCACGCACCGGCGCGTGGCCGAGATCGGCCGGGAGGCCTGGGACGGTTGCGCCAACGCTTCGGGTTATGGGCGCAACCCATTTGTTTCGTACGATTTTCTGCATGCTGCTGAAGAGAGCGGCTGCGTCTCCGCCCGCACCGGCTGGGCGCCCCACCACCTCAGCGTCGAGGACACGGAAGGACGGACGGTCGGGGTCATGCCCCTCTACCTGAAGTCCCACAGCCAGGGCGAATATGTCTTCGACCACGCCTGGGCCAACGCCTACATGCGGGCGGGCGGCGCCTACTATCCCAAGCTCCAGTGCGCCTCGCCCTTCTCCCCCGTCACCGGTCCGCGGCTGATCACCCGCGAGGGCGAGGACCGGGCCGCAGCCGAACAGACCCTGATCGCCGGCGCCCTGACCCTGTGCGAGCGGCTGCAGGCCTCCTCCGTCCACGTCACCTTCCCGCAGGCCGACGAGTGGGAGCGGCTGGGCGAGGCTGGGTTCCTGCTTCGACAGGACAAGCAGTACCACTGGCACAACGCCGGCTACGCCAGCTTCGAGGACTTCCTGGGCGCCCTGTCCTCGGGGCGGCGCAAGACCATCCGCCGCGAACGGCGCGACGCATGCGCCGGGCTGGAGATCGTGCCCTTGAGCGGCTCGGACCTGCGCGAGGAGCACTGGGACGCCTTCTTCGCCTTCTACATGGACACCGGCGACCGCAAGTGGGGGCGGCCCTACCTGAACCGCGCCTTCTTCTCGCTCCTCGGCGAGCGGATGGCCGACCGGGTGCTGCTGGTGATGGCGCGGCGGGGCGGACGGTGGATCGCCGGGGCGCTGAACCTGATCGGCGAGGACTGCCTCTACGGCCGCAACTGGGGCTGCACCGAGGACGTGCCCTTCCTGCATTTCGAGCTCTGCTACTACCAGGCCATCGAGCAGGCGATTCTCCGGGGCCTCGCCCGCGTGGAGGCCGGCGCGCAGGGCCCCCACAAGATCGCCCGGGGATACCTGCCCGCCCCCGTCTACTCCGCCCACTGGATCGCCGACCCCGCCCTGCGCGATCCCGTCGCCCGCTACCTGGCCGAGGAACGGGCCGAAGTCCGCCACGAGATAGACTACCTGGCCGAACACTATTCGCCCTTCCGAGAGGACGGCGGCGGGGTCTGAGCGACCTTCGCCGCAAAACGGGTTTCCCCTCCCGCGCGACGCCGAAGCGGAGTCGCGGGCTAGCCCGCGCCCGCTCAAATGAAACATGAGAGCGCGTCCGGGCGTCGAAACCGCTCACACTTTCGCCTGACGCGCTCTAGGACGATAGGGACCTCGCCAGGGAGATACGGCCATGAGCCTCGACGGGACCTACGATCCGGCCAACATCTTCGCCAAGGTGCTGCGCGGGGAAGCCCCCGCCGCAAAGGTGTTCGAGGACGGGGAGGTGCTGGCCTTCCTCGACCTCTTCCCGCAGTCGCGCGGCCACACCCTGGTGATCTCCAAGACCTCGCAGGCCCGCAACCTGCTGGACGTGGAGCCGCAGGCCCTGGAGAGCCTGATGCTGGGCGTGCAGCGGGTGGCCCGGGCCGTCCGCGCCGCCCTCAATCCGGACGGTCTCCTGATCACCCAGTTCAACGGGGCGCCGGCGGGCCAGACCGTCTTCCACCTGCATTTCCACATCATCCCGCGCTGGGAGGGCCTGGCCATGGCCGGCCACGGCGGATCGAAGATGGCGGATGCGGCCGAGCTCGCCGCCCTCGCCCAGGAAATCCGGGCCATGGTCGCCTGAACGAGGCCCCATGCTGTTCTCCTCGCCGACCTTCCTGTTCTTCTTCCTGCCCGCGAGCCTGATCCTCTATTTCGCGACCCCGACGCGGCGGCTGAAGAGCCTGGTCCTGATCCTGCTGTCCCTGGCCTTCTACGCCTGGGGCGAGCCCTGGTTCGTGGGCGTGCTGGTCGGCTCGATTGTGTTCAACTACTTCGCCGCCCTCTTCATCGAGGGCCAGCAGGGCGGAGCGCGAAAGCTCGCCCTCGGCGCGGCCCTGGGCGGCAACCTCGCGGTCCTGGCCCTTTTCAAATACGCAGCCTTCGCCGCCCGCAGCTTCAACGCCGTGGCGGCGCCCGCCAACATGGCGGTCTCGGTCCCGAACCTGGTCCTGCCGCTCGGCATCTCCTTCTTCACCTTCCACGGCCTGTCCTACGTCATCGACGTCTACCGCGGACGGGCGACCGCCAACCGGCGGCTGGAGGAGATCGCCCTCTACATCGCCTTCTTCCCCCAGCTCGTGGCGGGCCCCATCGTCCGCTACAACGCCATCGCCCGGCGGCTGCGGGTGCGGCGCCACAGCTTCGGGCGGGCCTCGGCGGGCCTGCGCATCTTCATCATTGGCCTGGCCCAGAAGGTGCTGATCGCCGACCAGCTGGCGCCCCTCGCAGGCGCCCTGTTCGACCATGTCCGCAAGCCCGGTCTGGGCGAGGCCTGGACCGGGACCCTGGCCTACTCGCTGCAGATTTATTTCGACTTCGCCGGCTATTCGAACATGGCCATAGGCCTCGGAATTGTCTTCGGTTTTTCCCTGCCGCGTAACTTCAACCTGCCCTACCGCGCCCGCTCCGTGACCGAGTTCTGGCGGCGCTGGCACATCAGCCTGACCCGCTGGTTCCGCGACTACCTCTATGTCCCGATGGGCGGGAACCGGGGCGGTCGCTGGCGGACCTGCCGCAACCTGCTGATCGTCTTCCTCCTGTGCGGCCTCTGGCACGGGGCGAGCTGGACCTTCGTGCTCTGGGGCCTGTGGCACGGCGCCTTCCTCGCCGCCGAGCGGATGGGCTTGCGCAAGGGCCTTGTGGGCGTCGGCGCCATCGCCGGGTGGGCCTACGCCATGCTGGCGGTGATGGGGGGCTGGGTGCTGTTCCGCAGCCCCGACCTGACGGCGGCGCTTTCGGTCTGGAGCGGCTTGGTCGGGCTGAACGGGACGGGCGCCTTCGGACCGGAGCTGAAGGGCGCCTTCGAGCCCCTCCACGTCGGCGCCCTGGTCACCGCCTCGGTGCTGGCGGTCATGCCCTTCGTCAGCCGCCGGGGCCGCTCGGCGGGCCCCGCGCGCCGGCTGGTCTCCGCGGTTCGCACCCGCATCCGTCCCGCCGGAGCCCTGGGGACCCTGCTCGACACCGGCGCCGTCGCGGTCCTCCTGATCCTGGCCCTGGTGGCCCTCAGCGGCGGGACCTACCCGCCCTTCCTGTACTTCCGGTTCTGACGTGGCGCCCCTCTTCGCCCCCCTTCGCCGCTGGCTGGCCGTCGCGATCGTCGCGGCCCTGATGTTCCCGTCGCTCGGGATGCTGGCCACCCAGCCGCGGGCGACCGGCGCGGCCGAGGACAAGACCCTGGCGCCCCTCCCCGCCCCGCCCCGGAGCCTGGCCGACCTTGGCCGGCTACCCCGGGCGACCGACGCCTACGTCGGTGATCACTTCGCCCTGCGCGGCCCCATGCTCGACCTCTACGGCGGCGTCCGGCGGCGGCTGGGCGTGCGGCCGCCCCCCGACCCTGTGGTCCAGGGCGCTCCCGGCTGGCTCCTGCTCAACGACGGCCTGATGCGCTCCATCGGCGCTGAGCCCGACGAGGCGGCCATCGACCGCTACGCCGCCTTCGTCTGCGATCTCGGCGCGAAGATGAAAGCCAGCGGCAAGCCGTTCCTGTTCGCCGTGATCCCCGGGACCGCGGCCATCTATCCGGAGGCCCTGCCCGCCTGGGCCAAGCCCGCCGTCGGGCGCACTCCCTACGACGTTCTGCAGACCCGGACCCGCGACTGCGGGGTCTCCAGCGTCGACATGCGCCGGGCCCTGCGCGCCGCCAAGGAGACCGGGCGGCTCTACCGCCAGCGCGACAGCCACTGGACCCCGCGCGGCGCCCTGATCGGCTACAACCTGATGGTCTCGGCTCTTGGGCGTCCCGACTGGACCATCCTGCCGAACGAGGCGGAGTGGCGCTCGGAGCCCGCCATCGAGGACGACCTCGCCAAGCTCGCCGGCATCGCCGAGCGCGCGCCCGAGGCGGTGGACATGCCGCACCTGTTCGCCTTCAAGGCCGCCCCGGCCTCGCCCCAGCCGATCCCGGGGCTGCGGGACGATCCCGCCCAGGCCGCCTTCATGGTCGGCCCCGGTGGCCGCGGGCCGTCGATCCTGATGATCGGCGACGGCTATACCCGCCCCTTCATGCCGATGTTCTTCGCCCCCTTCGTCGGGCGCTTCTCCTGGATCGCCCATCGGCGCTGCGGCTTCGATCCCACCGTGTTCGATCGCACCACCCCGGACTACGTGATCCTGGCCGTGGGCGAGCGGGAGGCCAGATGCGAAGACGGCCGGCCCTCGGGGTGAGGACCGGCCGCCGCCGTTCTTGGATGTAGCCCGTGCCTAGTCGGCGAGCGCCGGCTGGTCGGATTCGCCGACCTCGGTCGTGACGTCGGAGACGTCTTCTTCCAGGTCGCCGGCGGTGACGTCGATCTCCCCCGGGCGGGTCTCGCCCGAGTGGCTATCGATGGAGAACACCAGCTTGCCGTCCTTGAGGCTGACCGTGACGTGTCCGCCGCGGACCAGCCGGCCGAACAGGATCTCGTCGGCGAGCGGCTTCTTGATGTGCTCCTGGATCACCCTCGCCAGCGGGCGGGCGCCGAACAGCTCGTCGTAGCCGTTCTTGGCCAGCCAGTCGGCCGCCTCGTCGGAGAGCTCGATCGTCACGTTGCGGTCGGCGAGTTGCGCCTCCAGCTGCATGACGAACTTCTGCACCACGTTGCGGATGACGTCCTGGGACAGGGACTTGAAGTTGACCACCGCGTCGAGACGGTTCCTGAACTCCGGCGTGAACAGGCGCTGGATGGCGGCCTGGTCCTCGTCGGTCACCCGGCCGCGGCCGAAGCCGATGCCCTGGCGATTGTTGTCCGACGCCCCGGCGTTGGTGGTCATGATCAGGATGACGTTCCTGAAGTCGATCTTCTTGCCGTTGGAGTCGGTCAGGGTCCCGTGGTCCATCACCTGCAGCAGGATGTTGTAGACGTCCGCGTGCGCCTTCTCGATCTCGTCCATCAGGACCACGGCGTGCTTGTGCTGGTCCACCGCGTCGGTCAGCTGGCCGCCCTGGTCATGGCCGACGTAGCCCGGAGGCGCGCCGATCAGGCGACTGACGGTGTGCCGCTCCATGTACTCCGACATGTCGAAGCGCAGGAGCTCGATCCCGAGCGTCGAAGCCAGCTGGCGCGCCACCTCAGTCTTACCGACGCCCGTGGGGCCGGAGAACAGGTAGCAGCCGATCGGCTTCTGAGCGTCGCGCAGGCCTGCCCGGGCCATCTTCATGGCCGAGGAGAGCTGCTGGATCGCATCGTCCTGGCCGTAGACCGCGCGCTGCAGGTCCGTCTCCAGGTTCTTCAGCGACTCGGTGTCCGACTTGGAGATCGATTTGGGCGGGATGCGGGCCATCTTGGCGATGACCGCCTCGATGTGCTTCACGCCCAGGACCTTCTTACGCTTGCCCTCGGGCAGGAGCATCTGCGAGGCGCCTGCCTCGTCGATCACGTCGATCGCCTTGTCCGGCAGCTTGCGGTCGGTGATGTACTTCGCCGACAGCTCGACCGCCGCCTTGATGGCGTCGTCGGTGTACCGGAGCTTGTGGAACTCCTCGTAGTAGGTCTTCAGCCCCTTGAGGATCTTGATGGTGTCGTCGAGGGTGGGCTCGACCACGTCGATCTTCTGGAACCGGCGCACCAGGGCGCGGTCCTTCTCGAAGTGCTGGCGGAACTCCTTGTAGGTCGTCGAGCCCATGCACTTCAGCGTGCCGGAAGCCAAGGCGGGCTTCAGCAGGTTGGAGGCGTCCATGGCTCCGCCCGAGGTCGCCCCCGCGCCGATCACCGTGTGGATCTCGTCGATGAACAGGATGGCGTTGGGGTGGCTCTCCAGCTCCTTGACCACCTGCTTGACCCGCTCCTCGAAGTCGCCGCGGTAGCGGGTGCCGGCCAGGAGCGAGCCCATGTCGAGCGAGAAGATGGTCGCGCCGGCCAGGACCTCGGGAACGTCGTTGGTGACGATCTTGCGGGCCAGGCCTTCGGCGATCGCCGTCTTGCCGACGCCGGGGTCGCCCACCAGCAGCGGATTGTTCTTGGTCCGCCGGCAGAGCACCTGGATGCAGCGCTCGACCTCGGCGTGGCGGCCGATCAGCGGGTCGACCTTGCCGGCCCGGGCCTTCTCGTTGAGGTCGACGCAATAGGCTTCCAGCGCCTCGCCGCCCGACTTGGAGGGCTTCTCGTCGGGCTCGGCTTCGGTCGAGCCTTTGACCGCGCGGGATTCCGAGGCGCCCGCCTTCTTGGCGATGCCGTGGGCGATGAAATTGACCGCGTCGTAGCGGGTCATGTCCTGCTCTTGCAGGAAGAAGGCGGCGTGGCTCTCGCGCTCGGAGAACACCGCCACCAGGACATTGGCGCCGGAGACCTCGTCGCGGCCGGACGACTGCACGTGGATCACGGCGCGCTGGATAACGCGCTGGAAACCGGCGGTCGGCTTGGCGTCCTCGCCGTCGTCCACCACGAGGGACTTCAGCTCGGTGTCGAGATAGTTGGTCAGATTCTTCTTCAGGAGAGCCAGATCCAGGTTGCAGGCGCGCATGACAGCGGCCGCCTCCTGGTCGTCGGCGAGCGAGAGCAGCAGATGCTCCAGAGTCGCATACTCATGCTTGCGCTGATTGGCGTACGCCACAGCGCGATGCAGGGTCTCTTCCAGATTGCGCGAGAAAGACGGCAAGGAAGACCTCTCAATCCTTTTCCATAGTGCATTGCAGCGGGTGCTGATGACGACGCGCCGTATCCACCACCTGGGAGACCTTGGTTTCGGCCACCTCGTAGGTGAAAACGCCGCAAACACCCACGCCATGCTGATGAACATGCAACATGATTCGCGTAGCTTCTTCCCGGGACTTATTGAAGAACCGTTCCAGCACGTAGACTACGAATTCCATAGGCGTGTAGTCGTCGTTCAGGATCAGCACACGGTAGAGGGACGGCTTTTGCGTCTTCGGCTTGACTTGCGTAACGACCGCCGAGCCGGTTCCGTTTCCTTCTCCGCCTGGCTTTCGCTCGGCCACTAACTGTCTCTCCGTGTCGCCGGGGGTGAGTCCGGCCTCGTGGATTAGATATGCCATGGCGGCGGCTTGGGAAGCCCTGCCTCGGCCGGCGCGACGTTTATGCTCGTCCCGCCGTCGCAAACGTCCCCGAGCCCGGCTCGGTTCGACGCACAATAGGACGGTTGCGTAAATTCAAGGCGCCCCGATGGCGGCCCTGGAAGCGGTCTCCCTTGCGGCTTGCGGGTAAACGATTCTCCAGATGCAAAAAGGCCCGGGACGTTTCCGCCCCGGGCCTGCCGTACCCCATCGATTTGGGGTGAAGCTTACCGGGCGGCCTGGAGCTGCTCGACCATCGCGGTCGCGCGCTCGTTCAGCGGTCGGAGCGAGTCCTTCACCGTGGAGGAGACGACCTCCGAGGCGCGGTTCAGCTCGCCGAAGAGGCCTTCCATCGCCGTCTTGGCGAAGGCGGTCTGAAGCTCGACGATGTCCTGCACGCTGCGCGCGCCGGCCAGGGCCTTGGTCTGGGCCACATTGTCCTCGAAGCTCTTCTTCGAGAAGGCCATGACCTGGGCGCCCAGGGTTTCGGCGCCCTTGGTGGCGGCGGACACGCTGGCGACGACGGCCTCGAGATTGCGCTTGCCCAGCGCGTTGGCGTCGTTGAGCGAGCCCAGCGACTTGTCGATGGAATCCTTGAACGCCTGGTTCGTGGCGTCAAACGCTTGCTGCGCCGCGAAGGAGGACTGGTCGAACGCCGACTTCACGGTCTCTTGAACGTCTTTCATGCGCCTCTCCATTGTCAGGCCCGGGCGGACCGCCCGTCCGCGACCCGGAAATGCATTGCACTGCGAAAGCCTTGGCGCTTTGCCGGATTCGGCTGTGTCGCCGTAGACTTAGATGGGACAAGGATGCCTGGACGTCAAGGGCTTTTTGTGCACTGCACCATTTCCGTTTCGCGAAAGCCGTTAACCAGGGCGCGCGACACGATGACAAGGTTACGACTCACCTACCGATTGTTTACCTTGGGGAAAGGACCGTAAGTGAGTGTAACGCGTTGTGGCGCAAGCCGCAGGTTCCCTTTAACGACGGACGCAGCCCGCATGATTGAGCCCGCCCGCCGGCTTTCAGTATTTTCCGCTTTCCTGATGGCCGCCCTGATCGTTTTGACGGCGGGCCTCGCCCCGGCCGGATCGGCTCACGCCCAGGGCCTCTACCAACAGACCCGCTACGCCGCGATCGTGGTGGACGCCAATTCGGGCGAGGTGCTCTACGCCCGCCGCGCGGACGCCCTGCGCTACCCGGCGTCGATCACCAAGGTGATGACCCTCTACCTGACGTTCGAGGCCCTCGCGACCGGCCGGATGTCGGCCAACGACATGGTGGTGTTCTCGTCCCACGCTGCGGTCCAGGCCCCGACCAAGATCGGCCTGCGCTCCGGCGAGGCCATGACCGTCGACCAGGCGATCAAGGCCGTCACCACCAAGTCCGCCAACGACGTCGCCGTGGCCCTCGCCGAGAAGATCGGCGGCACCGAGGCCCGCTTCGCCGCCCTGATGACCCTGCGAGCGCAAGAGCTCGGCATGACCAACACCCGGTTCGTCAACGCTTCCGGCCTGCCCGACAACCGCCAGATCACCACCGCCCGGGACATCGCCATCCTGTCGCGCGCCGTGATGCGCGACTACCCGCAGTACTATTTCTACTTCGGGGTGAAGAGCTTCGAGTTCCGCGGCCAGACCATCGCCAACCACAACTCCTTGCTCCGCAAGATGCCGGGCGTGGACGGCCTGAAGACCGGCTACACCAACGCCTCCGGCTACAACCTCGCCGCCTCCGCGGTGCGCGACGGGCGCCGGCTGATCACCGTGGTGCTGGGCGGCGCCTCCACCGCGGCCCGCGACGAGAACGTCGCCGAGCTCCTGAACGCCGGCTTCGACGTCATGACCAAGCGCAAGCTCGGCCAGAACATCACCATCGCCGCCAACATGCTTGAGCCCGAGGACATCGACGGTCCCGTCATGCGGCCCTCCGTCGAGCAGGGCTCCGCCGACCAGGCGGGGCTGCAGATCGCCCTGGTGGACGCCAACCTGCGCGGCATCCAGAACGCCTCCTACGCCGCCCGCGCCGTGGCCCCCGAGAACTGGTCCGCCGGCTCCATCGTCCGCTCCACCGAGAACATCGACCAGGCCGGGCTGAAGCGCCTCGCCGACTGCCGCAAGGTCACGCGCACCAAGCTGGTGAAGACCGGCAAGGGCCGCCGCGCCAAGGTGCGGAAAGTCGCCTACACCACCAGCGTCTGCCTGAGCGAAGTGGCCGTGCCGGTCGCCGCCCGGGGCGACATTGCCCGCAACGATATCGCCAAGGCCGACTGCGTGAAGACCAAGGTCGGCAAGGGCCGCAAGGCTCGCACCCGCACCGTCTGCAAGCCCGTCACCGAGGCCAAGGCCCAGGTGGAGAAGACCTCCGCCAAGACCAATTGCGTCAAGGTCGGCAAGGGCAAGAAGCGCCGCACGGTCTGCAAGGAAGCCCAGGTCGCCTCCGCCAAGCCCGAGGCCGCCGAGAAGGACGTCGCCCGGAGCGACAGCGGCCGCTACGTGATCCAGGTCGGCGCCTTCACGACCCGCGACGACGCCCAGGACCATCTGTCCAAGATCACCCGCAAGTACGGCGGGGCGGTCGCGGCGGGCGACGGCGCCGTGCAGGCCGCCGGCAAGGGCACCTTCCGCGCCCGCTTCAGCGGCTTCAGCGCCAAGGAAGCCAAGGCCGCCTGCAAGACCCTGTCGGCCAAGGGCGAGCGCTGCATGGTCCTGTCCGGCAGCTAGTTTTCGACTGGACCTCGACTGGACCCTAGACGCCTACGGTCTAGCCGCGGGGGGCCCGCTGCGCCGGTTCATCACGTCGCGCGCGGCGTTGATCTGGGCGGCGAGGCCGCTGGATCCGCCCTTGTCCGGATGGGCCCGGTGCATCAGCCGACGGTAGGCCTCGGCCACTTCCTCGGGGCTGGCGTCGGCGGAAACCCCCAGGATCGCACTGGCCTCCTCCACGGTCATGCCGGAGGACCTGGCGGCCTTGGCGGGGCGCATGCGGCCCGCCTGGCTACGGGCGCTGAGGGCGAGGCCGCCGCCGACAAGCCCGAGCAGCACGGCCGGAATCCAGGCTTCCTTCACCGCCAGCACCCCGGCCCCGCAGAGGGCGGCGACCGACAGCATTCCCGCCCCGGGCCGCCAGGCGGCGGCGGCGAGCCGTCCGGCGCGGCGCAGGCCGCCGATGCCGAGCAGGGCGCCCAGCAGCAGGCAGCCGAGGGCGATGTAGATCATCCAGCCTGCCGGGCCGGCGCCGGCCGCGCCTCGGGCTCGGAGTCATCCAGCCCGATCGCGCTCATCAGCGAGCGAAGCTCCTGGCGGGCGGCGATATGGCTGAGGGAAACCTCCACCGGGCGCACGCTCGGCGAAAGGTCGGCGACCGTCAGGCCGAAGGGGAAGAGCTCGCGGTAGATCACCCGGTCGCGCAGGCCCGGCCCGACGCGGAAGCCCGCGCGGCGGCTCAAAGCCTGCACCCGCTCGTCGAGGCGCTTGCGGTTGCGCGCCTCGGATGGGGCGAGGCGGTTGCGCAGGACCACCCAGTCGATCGACGCCCGGTCGGCGGCCATGCGGCGCTTGCGGCTATCCCAAACGGTCTCGGAATAGAGGCTGGGCCGGATCACCTCGAGGGTGACCGGGTTCACCTCGCCCAGAAGATCGAAGTCGACGAAGCTGTCGTTCATCGGCGTGACGATCACGTCGGCCAGGGCGTGGGCCGCCCGCGACAGGGGGGTATCGCCCCCCGGGGTATCGATCAGCACATAGTCGGCCTCGGCGACCGCCGCGATCGCGGCCTCGAAGGCCTCCAGGGAATCGTCCCCCAGGGACGGCGCGATCGGCATGGGCAGGTTGGCGCCGGAGGAGGCGAGCCAGGCGGCGCGGCTCCGGAAGAAGTGGCCCATCGACTGTTGGCGCAGGTCGAGGTCGATCACCGCCACCGAGGCGCCGCGGTGCAGGAGCGCGGTCGCCAGGTGGATGGCGATGGTGGACTTGCCTGCCCCGCCCTTCTCGTTGCCGACGACGATGACGCGCGAAGGCTTGGCTGTTGAACCCACGAAAAACCCCACCGCCCGGCGACCCGGGACTCATCTGCGCAAACACATACCCCGGCGGGGCCCGCGTCAACGCGACACGCGCGCTGGACGAGGCGGGTTCATGCGCGTCATAAGCCCGCGCATGGACGCCCAGCCGCTCCCCATCGTGCGCACCGTCGCGGCCCTGCGCGCCCATGTGGGCGCCTGGCGCGAGCGGGGCCAGACCGTCGCCCTGGTGCCGACCATGGGGGCCCTGCACGAAGGACACCTGTCCCTGGTCAAGATGGGCCGGGCCCAGGCCGACCGGGTGGTGGTCAGCGTCTTCGTCAACCCGACCCAGTTCGGCCGGGGCGAGGACTTCGAGGCCTATCCCCGCGACGAGATGGCCGACGCCGACCTGCTGCGCGGGGCCCAGGCCGACATCATGTATGCGCCCACGCCGGAGGAGATGTATCCGGCCGGCTTCTCCACCAGCATCACCGTGGGCGGAGTGTCCGAGGGGCTGTGCGGGGACTTCCGCCCCGGCCATTTCGCCGGCGTGGCGACGGTGGTGGCCAAGCTCCTGACCCAGTCCGTCCCGGACGTCGCCATCTTCGGGGAGAAGGACTATCAGCAGCTGATGGTGATCCGCCGGCTGGTGCGCGACCTCGACCTCGCCGTTGAGGTCCTGGGCGCCCCGATCGTCCGCGAGCGGGACGGCCTCGCCCGCTCCTCCCGCAACGCCTACCTCGCCGCCGAAGAGCGGGCCAAGGCCGCCGCCATGTACGCGGCGCTGAAGGCGGCCGGCGCGCGCCTCCTGGAAGGCGCCTCGGTAACGGACGTGGAGGCGCAAGGTCGCGCGGCCCTGACGGCGGCGGGCTTTGGGGCGATCGACTATTTCGAGGTGCGCGGCGAAGGCGATCTCGCCCGGCGCGGCCCTGGGCCCATCAAGGGCCCGTCGCGGGTGCTGGCGGCGGCCTTCCTCGGCAGGACCCGGCTGATCGACAACCTGGCGGTGGCCAACGGCGGCTGACGGTTTCCCTAGCGCTGCAAGGTGGCTAGTCTCGGCGGCCACGCTGCATCAGACAACGGGAAACGCGCCATGAAGCTTCGCCCTATCGTCCTGGCCCTCGCCCTTGCCGTGAGCGCGGCCCCCGCGCTCGCCGCCCCCGCGCCGGCCGCAAGCCTGGCCGCGCGGCTGCAGCGGGTGGAGGACCTGCAGAAGATCGACGCCCTGCTCGAGCGCTACTACTGGATCATCGACGCCCACGACTATCGCACCTACAGCGAGATGTTCGTCGCCGATGGGGAGCTGATCTGCTGCTCCAGCCAGTTCAAGGGCCGCCAAGCGATCTTCGACATGATGAGCAAGTCGTCGCCGAACTTCGGCCCGGGCTCGGTGCACACCGGCAGCGACCACGAGGTCGACCCGAAGGGCGACACGGCCAATGTGCGCTCGCGCTGGGCCATGATCGTGAAGCGGGCGAACGGCGAGCCGGGCATCCTGGAGCGCGGCCGCTACGAGGATGTCGTGGTCCGCGACAAGGACGGCCAATGGCGCTTCAAGAGCCGCCACGTCTTCGCCGAAATGCGCACCACCGCCCCCGCGGCGGCGGGCGCCCCCACTCCAGCCCCCGCCGCCCCGGCGCGCTAGACTTCACCCCCAAAAATACCGCTCATCCCGGCGAAAGCCGGGATGAGCGGTTTGAGTTTTGGCGGTCCTGGCTTAGCCCAGATCACCACGCCCCGATCGCGCGGAGCTGGATGGCGAGTTCGGGGGGCATGGAACCGGTTTCCCCCGCTTCCAGGTCTTGGGGCGCGTCGTTAGCTTCAAGGTAGCGCCAGCCCTGGAAGGCGCGGCGGGGCGTGGGGGCGACGCGGACGATGTCGGGGCTCAGCACGATCTCGCAGCGGGCGGCGACGCCCTCGCCCACCGTTTCGACGGCGAGGACCGGCTGGCGGCAGAGGATCATGCCCTTGAACACGCGGTAGACCGAGCCGCCCTCGATCAGTTCGGCGGCGCGCTTGGGGGTCTGGCGGGTGCGAAGGCGCCAGTCCGGCTCGCGCGCCGCATGCTCGCGCCGCCAATCGAGCAGCTCCTCGATGTTGTCGCAGCCTACGCAAAGCTTGATGAGATGCAGGGCCATGCGCCCTGAGATAGGCTGGAACGGCGCGCCCGCGAATAGGACAATCGGCCCGCGCCCACAGGATTCTCGAAGGACCATGATCGCAATCGCCCCCGGCATCGAGATCGACGAGAGCGAGGTCGAGGAGCGGTTCTTCCGGATGGGCGGTCCGGGGGGCCAGAACGTCAACAAGGTCTCGACGGCGGTGGACCTGCGCTTCGATATCCGGGGCTCCCCCTCCCTGCCGGAGGACGTGCGTGCCCGCGCCGAGCGGCTGGCGGGGCGGCGGCTGACCAGCGAGGGGGTGATCGTCATCACCTCCAACCGCTTCCGCACCCAGGAGCGCAACCGCGACGACGCCCTGGCGCGGCTGGTGGAGCTGTTGGCCCAGGCCGCCCACCGGCCCAAGGCGCGCCGGCCGACCAAGCCCACCTATTCGTCCAAGCTGAAGCGGCTGGAGGGCAAGTCGAAGCGCTCCGGGGTCAAGGCCATGCGCGGCAAGCCGGGGGCGGACTCATGACCAGGCATCGGATTTTCACGACCAGCTTCGCCAGTGTCTATCCGCTCTACGTCGCCAAGGCGGAGAAGAAGGGGCGGACAAGGGGCGAGGTCGACCAGATCATCCGCTGGCTGACGGGCTTCAGCCAGGACGAGTTCGACTCCCAACTCGCCGCCAAGACGGACTTCGAGACCTTCTTCGCCCAGGCCAGGCTTAACCCTGCACGGACCGCCATCACGGGGCTCGTCTGCGGCGTTCGCGTCGAGGAGGTCGAAGATCCGCTGATGCGGGAAATCCGCTACCTGGACAAGCTCATCGACGAACTCGCCAAGGGCAAGGCGATGGGGAAGATCCTGCGAGGATGAGCGCCGTGCTCCGGGCGCAACAGCGGGGGCGATTAAAGCCCCCGTTCTTTTGCGCGCCCCGTCCTGGGGTGCTAACACCTAGCCTGTCTGAAGATTATCGATTCCCGCCCGTTCGGGCCCTGTCCCGCTTCCCCCAAAAGGCCCACCTTTCCCCTTGAGCGACGACGCACCCATTCCGCCCGCTACCGGTGACCGCGGGGGCATTGCGCCCATCGCCATCGAAGACGAACTGAAGCGTTCGTACCTCGATTACGCCATGAGCGTGATCGTCAGCCGAGCGCTGCCCGACGCGCGCGACGGCCTGAAGCCGGTGCACCGCCGGATCCTGTTCTCCATGAGCGAGAACGGCTTCACCGCCGGCGCCTCCTACCGCAAGTCGGCCCGCGTGGTCGGCGACGTGATCGGCAAGTATCACCCGCACGGGGACCAGGCCGTCTATGACGCCTTGGTGCGGATGGCCCAGGACTTCTCCATGGGCCTCGTCCTGATCGACGGCCAGGGCAACTTCGGCTCGGTGGACAACGATCCGCCGGCCGCCATGCGCTACACCGAGTGCCGGATGACGAGGGCCGCCGAGGCCATCCTCGCAGACCTCGACAAGGATACGGTCGACTTCCAGGAGAACTACGACGGCTCCGAGAGCGAGCCGACGGTCCTGCCCTCCCGCATCCCCAACCTGCTGGTCAACGGCGCCGGCGGCATCGCCGTCGGCATGGCGACCAATATCCCGCCGCATAACCTGGGCGAGATCGTCGACGCGTGCCTGGCCATGATCGACGATCCGACGGTCAGCATGGAGCAGCTCTTAGAGATCGTCCCGGGTCCGGACTTCCCGACCGGCGGCGAGATCATCGGCCGGACCGGCGCCCGCCAGGCCCTGATGACGGGCCGCGGCTCGGTGATCATGCGCGGCGTGGCGACGATCGAGGAGATCCGCCAGGGCCGCGAAGCCATCATCATCACCGAGATCCCGTATCAGGTGAACAAGGCCTCGATGGTGGAGCGCATCGCCGAGCTGGTGCGCGAGAAGCGCATCGAGGGCGTGTCCGACCTTCGCGACGAGAGCGACCGCGACGGCATGCGGGTGGTGGTCGAGCTGAAGCGCGACGCCTCCGGCGACGTGGTCCTGAACCAGCTCTACCGCTACACCCAGCTGCAGACCTCCTTCGGGGTCAACATGCTGGCCCTCAACCGCGGCCGCCCCGAACAGCTCGGCCTGCGGCCCTTGCTGGACTGCTTCCTCGAGTTCCGCGAGGAGGTGGTGGTCCGCCGCACCAAACACGAGCTCTCCAAGGCCCGTGACCGCGGCCATGTGTTGGTGGGCCTGGCGATCGCCGTCGCCAACATCGACGAAGTGATCCACATCATCCGCTCGTCCAAGGACCCGGCCGAGGCGCGCGAGCGCCTGACCGCCCAGGACTGGCCGGCGGGCGACATGAACCCGCTGATCGAGCTGATCGCCGATCCGCGCACGATCGTGACCGATGGCAGCCGCGTCCGGCTCACCGAAGAACAGGCGCGGGCGATCCTGGCCCTGACCCTGTCCCGCCTGACCGGCCTCGGCCGCGAGGAGATTTTCGAGGAGGCGCAAGGCCTCGCCGAAGCGATCAAGGGCTATCTGGAAATCCTGGGCTCGCGCGAGCGGGTGATGGGGATCGTGCGCGAGGAGCTGGTCGCCGTGCGCGACGCCTTCGCCATTCCCCGCCGCAGCCAGATCGTCGAGGGCGAAGCCGACCTCGAGGACGAGGACCTGATCCCCCGCGAGGAGATGGTCGTCACCGTCACCCACAGCGGCTACGTCAAGCGCACGCCGCTGGCGGCCTACCGGACCCAGAAGCACGGCGGCAAGGGCCGCTCCGGCATGCGGACCAAGGACGAGGACGCGGTCACCGGCGTCTTCTCCGTCTCGACCCACGCCCCGGTGCTGTTCTTCTCCTCGGGCGGCAAGGTCTACAAGCTGAAGGTCTGGCGCATTCCGCAGGGGGACATCAACACCCGCGGCAAGGCCTTCGTGAACCTGCTGCCGATCGAGCCCGGCGAGAACATCACCTCGATCCTTCCCCTGCCGGAGGACGAGGTGAAGTGGGAGGGCATGGACGTGATGTTCGCCACCCGCTCGGGCGGGGTCCGGCGCAACAAGCTCAGCGACTTCGTCAACGTCAACCGGGCCGGCAAGATCGCCATGAAGCTCGATGAGGGCGACGCCATCGTCGGCGTGGGCCTCTGCAAATCCGACAACGACATCCTCCTGACCAGCGCCAACGGCCGGGCGATCCGCTTCTCCGCCGACGACGTGCGGGTGTTCATGAGCCGCGATTCCACCGGGGTGCGGGGCATCCGCCTGGCCGAGGGCGACACGGTCCTGTCCATGGCCATCCTCAACGCCGTGCCGGCCACGCCGGGCGAGCGCGCCGCCTATCTGAAGCGCTCGCGGGCCGAATTGCGGGCCGCCCAGGGCGAGGACGCCGACGACGCCGCGGCCGCCCCCGACGATGACGAAGAGGCCGCCGCCGACGAGCTGACGGACGAGCGCTACAACGAGCTGAAGGCGGCCGAAGAGACCCTCCTGACCCTGTCTTCCGAGGGCATCGGCAAGCGCTCCTCGGCCTATGACTTCCGCCGGACCGGGCGGGGCGGCCAGGGCCTGATGGCCCAGGACCTGACCAAGAAGGGCGGCCACCTGGTCGCCGCCTTCCCGGTCGAACAGAAGGACGGGCTCCTCCTGATCAGCGACCAGGGCCAGGTGATCCGCGTGCCCGTCGGCAAGATCCGCATCGCCGCTCGCAACACCCAGGGCGTGATCGTCTTCCGCACCGCGCCGAACGAGCACGTGGTCTCGGTGGAGCGGCTGGCGGAAGCCGGCGAAGACGAGGATGAAGCCGTGGCCGAGGGCGAGGCCGAACCCGGGACCGAAGACGGGACCCAAGACGGGACGACAGGTGAAGGGGACGCCGCGTCGTGACGCGCATCGGCCTCTATCCCGGCACCTTCGATCCGGTCACCAACGGCCATATCGACATCATGGGCCGGGCGGTGAAGCTGGTGGACCGGCTGATCATCGGGGTGGCCATCAACAAGGATAAGGGCCCGCTGTTCGATCTCGACGAGCGGGTGGCCATGGTGATGGAGGCCGTCGAGCCCCTGCGCGGCAAGGCTGAGATCGTCGTCCAGCCGTTCGATCGCCTCCTGATGCATTTCGCCCAGGATGTCGGCGCAAGCCTGATCGTCCGCGGCCTTAGAGCGGTCGCAGACTTCGAGTACGAGTTCCAGATGACGGCCATGAACCAGCAGCTCAACCGGGAGATCGAGACGGTCTTCCTGATGGCCGATCCGCGCCATCAGGCGGTCGCCTCGCGCCTGGTCAAGGAGATCGCGCGCCTGGGGGGGGACATCTCGTCCTTCGTCACGCCCAGCGTCGCCGCGCGGATCGCGGCCAAGGTAGGGAGACAGGCGTGAGGGTGTTTTCGCGTTCCGCGTTCGTGACGGCCTCAAGCCTGGCGGTCGCGTCGATCCTGGCGGCGACCCCGGCGGCCCGCGCCGGCCAGCCCGCGGCGGCCCCTGCCCCCGTACCGACGGCGGCCGACTGGCGCGCCCTCGATCCGGAGAACACCCTGGTGATCGAGACCACCAAGGGCAAGATCGTGGTGGAGATGCGCCCCGACGTGGCGCCCGAGGCGGTCGAGCGGATCAAGACCCTGACCCGGCGCGGCCTTTATGACGGGCGCAGCTTCTTCCGCGTCATCGGCGACTTCATGGCCCAGACCGGCGATCCAAAGGACGACGGCACCGGGGGCTCGGACCTGCCGGACCTGCCGGGCAAGTTCAACTTTCGCCGGGCCCCTGAGACCGCCTTCACCGCCATGCAGTCCCAGTCCGGATTCGAGACCGGCTTCGTCGGGACCATGCCGATCACCAGCCAGGCGGCCGGGCTGATGCTGATGACCACCGACGGCAAGGTCACCGCCGTGCCGCGCTTCTGCCCCGGCGTCGCGGGCCTGGCGCGGGCGACCGACCCGGACACGGCCAACAGCCAGTTCTTCCTGATGCGGCAGATGAACGCCAACCTGGAAGCCAAGTATTCCGCCTGGGGCCGAGTGGTGTCCGGCCTGGACGTGGTGCGCTCGATCTCCGTGGGCGAGCCGCCGGTCAATCCGGACCATATGACCCGCGCCCGTATCCTCGCCGACATCCCAGCGGCCGAGCGGCCCAATATCCGCGTGCTCGACACCGCCAGCGCCGCCTTCAAGGCCCAGGTCGACGCCACCCGCATCGCCCGCGGCGCCGACTTCACCATCTGCGACGTGCAGGTCCCGGTGCAGGGGAGCTGAGGCGCTAGTCGCTCCCCTTCTGGAGGAGCGACCTCTAAACCCAAGCCTAGAACGGAATTTCGTCGTCCAGGTCCGCGGGGAAGCTCTCGCGGGGGCCGGAGGCCGGCGCGGGGCGACCGCCGCCCTGGAAGCCGCCGGTCGATGCGCCGCCGCCGGCATAGTCGTCGCCGCCCTCGGCCCGGTCGCCGCGGCCGCCCAGCATGGTCAGCTCACCGCGGAACTTCTGCAGCACCACCTCGGTGGAGTACTTCTCCACGCCCTGCTGGTCGGTCCATTTGCGGGTCTGCAGCGAGCCCTCGATATAGACGGTCGAGCCCTTGCGCAGGTACTGCTCGGCCACCTTCACCAGGTTGTCGTTGAAGATCACCACCTGGTGCCACTCGGTCTTTTCCTTGCGCTCGCCCGAGGACTTGTCGCGCCAGCTCTCGGAGGTGGCGATGCGCAGGTTGGCGACCCGGTCGCCGGAATTGAGGGTGCGGATTTCCGGATCCTTGCCCAGATTGCCGACCAGAATCACCTTGTTCACGCTGCCGGCCATGGGAGCCCCTTCCACCGATTGCTCAGTCCCTCGGCCACGCCGGGGCTGATGTTTGTTCTCATAATGTTCTCGTCCGACCGGAGAGTCAATCCGGCCGGAAACTCAGTTCTGCGGCTGCTCCGGGACCGCCCCCGGCACCGCCAGCCGCCCGTCCCCCGTCCGCACCAGCGCCAGATAGGGGCGGGCCTTCAGGTTGGGGGCGGTGAAGATTCCCCGCGGCTCCAGGAAGATGAACTGGCCCTGGTAGGCCCCCATCATCTGGGTGCGGTTGCCGCCGAGCCGCAGGAAGCGCTGGCGCATGCCCTCCAGGTAGGCGGCGCAATATTCCAGCGACGGCACCTTCTCGGAGATCTTGTTGAACTTGCCCGCGTTGTCGCCGCTGGGGACGAACTGGAAGCAGACCCCCTTGTCGAAGGGAGCCTCCAGGCCGGGCTTGCTGCAGCCGGCAAGGCCGATCGAGACGGCGGCGGCCGCGGCGAGGATCAGGAAGGGGGTCTTCATGCCGGCGATTCTACACCGGGCCGCGGGCGCGGGCGAGCGTAGCGCCATCAGACGGGCGGGATTGAGCAATCACGGCCCTGCTCTGCCAGGGAGTGGAAGTTGCGGTTGTCCGGCGATGCCTCGACCTTGCCCGGCACCAGCCGCAGGGTCTGGGCGCCCCAGCGGCCGTAGGTCGCCCCGCCCGGCCGCTCGCAGCGGCCCTCGAACAGGATGTGGACGCAGGCGTTGAGCGACACGGTGCCGCCGGCGCCGCGCCAGCCGCCCCCGGCGAAGCGCAGGCAGTCCCCGACGGGCGGGCCGGCGGTCGGGACGGGGGTCGTGGCCACGGGCACGTTCGGGACAGGTGTCGGGGGCTCGATGGTCGGCGGCGGCTGGATCGGGCCGACCGGAGGCGCGACGGTGGTGGTCAGGGTCGGCGCGGGCGGCAGCGGCTTGAGCACCGTCTCGCCGTTGCTGGCCGCCGCCAGGGCGCCGGTCTGGTCGAGGCCGACGTCGAGGTTCTGGGCCGCGACCCCGTTACGCTTGGCGCATTCGCCCAAGGAGACCTGGCCGGCGAACTGTCCGCCGACGAAGCAGCGCAGGGGACGTGTGGGGTCGATCTTGCCGTCCTCGCCCATGGTCTCGACCTTGAGACTGCCCTGGGTCCCCGTGTCCGCGGGGCGCGGCCCGGCGCGGACGCTGAAGAAGACGGCGATGAGAATACCGGCGAGCACAGCCGCGCCGGCGCCCACGGCCAGCAGCACCCGGCGATCCTGGAATCCGTTCATCACGGCCCTTCGCTACGCGGGGATTGGGGCCGAAGCAAGCCTTCCTCAGCCTCCGCCGGTAAGGCGGGCGAGGGCCTGGCTGTAGTTGGCGATCTGGGCGGTGATGTAGGCCGGGACCGGGCCGGAGGCCGCTTTCGCGGCGGCCGTGGCGCTCGCCGGGGTGGCCATGTCTCGATAGGCCTGACGCACGATCGTGACCGCATTGGCGATGGCCGCCTTGGCGTGTCCGATCTGGGTGGCGTCGCTGAGGTTGAGGCTCGAATCGAGCTTCAGGCCGTAGGTCTTCTTCTCGGACTTGCCCGCGGCGGCCGAGACGCTGAGCAGGCCTTCATTCAGGCCGAGGGCGGCCAGGGCGTCGCGGTTGGTCTCGCCGGCGCGTAGCTGCACTTCGGCGCGGTCGCTGATCGGGGTGATCTTGAGCTGGTCGTAGCCGCCGCTGGAGATCACCTCGACCTTGGCGTTGAAGCTCGCCGCGCGGCCGATCTTGGTGGCCAGGGTCTTGAGGGTGTCGGAGGCCTCGATGGTCACCGGCTTGGCGACTCCCGCGCCGCTGGAGATGAAGAACCGGTCGCCGGGCCGCAGGGCGGTGACCGAGGTGATGCGGTCGTTGGCCGTGACGGTCCCGCCCACCTTCAGGGCGCTGGAGCCGGTGAAGTCGATGGTCCCCTTGGGCAGGCCGAGGCGGTCGAGGGAAGAGGCGCCGGAGGCGTCGACCGCGATGGAGGTCGGCGCGGCTTCGCTCTGGGCGGCGGTAAACTGCTTGGTCCAGGTCACGGCCCCGGTCGCCGGATCGATCTGGGCGGCGTAGCCGTCGTGGGCGGTGGTCTGGCCCGAGGGCGGCGTGACGTTCACCTGGCCGGTGAGGAAGATCGAATTGCCCGACACGGTCATGGCCGAGGCGGTGCGGTCGTCCGCGCCGCCGTAGTAGCTGAGCCGGTCCGTGCCCGCGGCGACGAGGTTTCCCGACAGCTTGGCCACGAAGACGTCGCGCCCGCCCGTATAGGCCGTGGTGACGGTCCCCGCGGCCAGGGCCCCGTTGTGGGTCGAGCCGCCGACGATCACCGAGCCGTCCGTGGCGAAGCCGAGACCGGTCACCTCCCCGCTCTGGACCGCGCCTAGGTTGCGGGCGAGGCCGAGCGTCGGGGCGCCGGTCGGCTGCAGGTCGTAGCGGCGGACCACGGCGTCGCCGTTCTCCGCGGAGGCCACCACCAGGGTCGTGCCCGAGACGGCGATCCCGCCGGGGGTGTCGACGCCCGCCGTGCCGAACTGGGTGGTGAACTTGGTCGAGGCGGTCCAGGTGGTCACGCCGTCCGTGCCGGTGGTGGAGGTCGCGGCTATGGCCGAGATGTAGCCGTCCTGGCCGCCCTGGGACGTCGCGCCGGGCATGGCCGAGCTGGCGGTCCCGGCGAGATAGACGGTCCCGTCCGCCCCGATGGTCAGGGCGGTGACCTTGTCGTCGGCGGTTCCGCCGCGGCGCTGGGTCCAGAGCTCCTCGCCCGCGGCGCTGAACATGGAGACGAAGCTGTCGGTCCCGTTGTTCTTGGCGGTCAGGGAATCTGCCTGGTCGAAGGTCCCCGTGACGGAGCCGGCGATGGCGACCTTGGTCCCGTCCGCCGAGACGCTGAGGGCGTAGCCGTTGGCGCTGTCCGCCGCGCCGAGGGTGCGGGTGTAGGTGAGATTGCCCGCCGAATCGTACTTCAGCAGGGCGACGTCTCCGGTCCCCTTGATGGCCTGGCCGTCGGTCTTTCCGTTGATGTCGGCCAGGACGTAGAGCGAGCCGTCGGCGGCCGTGGCGCTGGCGCGCACCGCCTGGACCTCGGGGCCGAGGGTCTTGGAGAAGATCTTGCCGTCCGCCGCCGTCGTCGCCGTGCCGGCGGCGTCCGCCTCGTACTTCATCAGCTGCTGGGTCGGGGCGACGGTCTTGATGGTGGCCGTGGGCTTGGTCAGGCCGGCGGTTTCGCCGATGTAGACCGCCGGAGCCGCCGCCGGGGCCGAGAAGGTCAGGGTCTCGGTCGACACGCCCTTGATGCTGAGGGCCCACTGGTCCGGGCCGGCCGGCAGGGTCATGGAGGTGGCGCCCACCTTGACGGTCGTGGGCGTGCCCAGGGTGTGCACATTGGCGAAGCGGGTGGAGACCCCCGCCGTCGCCAGCTTGCCGTTCATGTAGTTGATGGTGTTCGACATGGTGCGCGGGGTCGCGCCCATCTCGGCCAGGTCGAAGCTCACATTGACCACGGTCCCGGAGTAGGCCTTCACCGCCACCGCGAACTGCACATTGCCCTGGAAGGCGGCGACCGGATCGGTCGAGGTCCCGGAGTGCACCACGCCGGTCGCGTAGGTGTCGGTCTCGCGCTTCACCCCGGCCGCGGACTGGGCCTTGGAGGTGACGGCGCCCTGCACCAGATCGATGGTCGAGAAGGGCTCGGAGCCGAGGAAGCTCTGGAACTCCTTCATCCCCGCGGCGAAGCGGGACTGCAGCTGGGTCAGCTGCAGGGCCGGCACGCCCTTGGCGCTCGCCTGCTCGGCCAGGCCCTCCAGGGCGAGCAGGCCCTGGTGCAGGGCGAACAGGGCCTTGTAGTCCTGAGCGGCCTTCGGGTTGGCCACCGGGGCGTCGAGCTTGGCTATGGAGGTGTCGATGAAACGGCTTCCGGCCATCACCGACTTGGCCAGGTCCGTCATCTGCGGACCGGTGTTGCCGAGGGCCCACGGGGAGGTCGGGGCCTTCTTGTTCGAGGAGCCGCCGGTGCTGGATCCGGTCGACAGGTTCGCCAGTCCCACGCCCGTGCGGGCCTGGTAGTAGGAGGTCAGCAAACTGCTATCAAACTGGATGATGGCGGACGACCCGGAGAACCTTCGCGTGAAGTATCCTCCAAGGGCGCTGAGATTGGGTTAATCGGAGGTAAGTCCTGAACCCCCTGATCGTGCTGAAGGCCGAGGCGGGACCGGGGGTCGGCGGCGGCCACGTGATGCGCTGCCTGGCCATCGCCGAGGCCCTGGCGATGCGGGGCGCGCGGGTCGCCTTCGCCACCTCTCCGGCGAGCCTGGAGGCCGTCCCCCGCCTGGCGCAGTCGGGCCTGGAGATCGTGGGGCCGGAGCCGCGGGCATGCGGGGCGGTGCTGCTGGACGGCTACGGCTTCACCCCGGACGACGAACGGGCGTGGGCCAAGGCTGGCGCTGGGGTGGCCGTGATGGAGGACCTGCCCGGCCGCCGCCACGCCTGCGCCCTGATGATCACCCCGACCCCGGACGAGAGCGGCGCCTATGCGGCCGGCGCGCCCGCCGGAGCGCGGGTGCTGGCGGGACCGGATTTCGCGCCGGTCGACGCGGGCTTCACCGCCCTTCGCGAGGCCGCCGTGGCGCGGCGCCGGCCCTCTCCTCCCCGCCACATCCTGGTCTCCCCCGGCCTGACCGATCCCGGCGGCGGCGCCCTGAAGGCCCTGGCGGCGCTGCAGCTGGTCTCGGGGGTGGAGCGGATCACCGTGGCGACGGGGGCGGCGGCGCTGAGCGCCATGGCCCTCAAGGCCGCGGCCGCGGCGGACCCGCGGGTGCGCCTGGCGTTCGATGCGCCGGACATGGCGCGCCTGACCCTGGAGGCCGACCTCGCCATCGGCGCGGCGGGGGTCTCGACCTGGGAGCGCTGCGTCCTCGGCCGGCCCAGCCTTGTCATGGTGGCGGCGGACAACCAGGTCCCCAACGCCCGGGCGCTCGCGAGCGCGGGCGCGGCGACGATCATAGGGCCGGTGGAAGCGATCGCGCCGGGGTTCCTGCGCGCCCTGCTGCAGGCCCTCGCCGCTCAGCCGGAGCGCCTCGGGCGCATGAGCGCCGCGGCCTTCGCCCTGTGCGATGGCAATGGATCAGGCCGGATCGCCGAAGCGCTTCTCTCCCTAAGCGGGGCGGACCAGGCCTGAGGCCTGCAGGTCCTTCATCACGCTCTTGCGTCGCTCCTGCCATTCCTCGGCCAGGATGCCGAACAGGACCACGTCGTGGAACTGGCCGCCCTTGAACATGTGCCGCCGGATGTAGCCCTCGCGGCGGAAGCCGGTGGCGGCGAGCGCCTTCAGGGCCGGGTCGTTGTCGGCGATCACCTCGGACCAGACCTTCTGCAGGGCGAAATCGGAGAACACCCGGTCGAGGCCAAGCGCCTGGGCGGCCCGCCCGACGCCACGCCCGCGGGCGGACGCCTCGCCGATGTACCAGCCCCACTGGCCGTGCTGGTGGACGTTGGAGATCTTGGTCAGGAACATCACCCCGCAGGGCTCATCCTTGCGCTCGATCACCCAACCGTGGCGGTGCTCGTCGGCGCGGAACTGCTCGAACCAGCGCTGGTGGGCCTCGAACTCCAGCGGCGGGCCGGAGAACATCCAGCGGTCGACCGCGGGCTCGCGGCGCCAGCGGTAGAGCCGGTCCACGTCGTCGTCCCGCAAATCACGCAGCTGGATCATGGCCACTCGCCGGTCGCCCTGAGCGGGCGACTAGAGATAAGTCCGGGGCGATGGTCGAAGGCAATCCCCGCAGGTCGTGCGCGGCTCGTTTTCTGGGGGTCGATCAGCCCCACAGCACCTCGACGAGGGCCTCGACCACCCGTTCGACGTCCTCGTCGGCCATGGCCGGGAACAGGGGCAGAGACAGGACCCGGGCGTAGTAGGCCTCCGCGCCGGGCAGGCGCATGTCGCCGTAGCGGTCCCGGAAGTAGGGCTGGCGGTACACCGGGATGTAGTGGACCTGGGTGCCGACGCCCTTGTCCGCCAGGGCGCGCATGACGTCGGCGCGCTCCATGCCTGCGGCCGGGAAGTCGATCAGCACGGTGTAGAGGTGGGGCGCGGGCGTCTGGCCGGCCGGGACCGTCGTGGTCCGCACCAGGGGCGCCAGCAGCCGGTCGTAGCGGGCCGACAGGGCCCGCCGCCGGGTGACGAAGGCGTTCAGCTTGCCGAGCTGGGACAGGCCGAGCGCCGCCTCCATCTCGTTCATGCGGTAGTTGAAGCCCAGCTCGAGCTGCTCGTAGCTCCAGGGATTGGGGCGGCCGGGGGCGGAAAAGGAGGCCCCCAGGGTCATTTCCTGGGCCTCGCGGGTGACCCCGTGGTTGCGCAGACGGCGCAGGCGCTTGGCGAGGGCCCGGTCCTGCACGGCCACCATGCCGCCCTCGCCCGAGGCGATGGTCTTCACGGGGTGGAAGGAGAAGGTCGCCGCGGCCGCGTCGGTGCAGGCGCCCACATGCAGGCCCAGCCGGTCGATGCTGCCGAGCGCATGGCAGGAATCCTCGACGATCGCCGCGCCGGGCGCCGCCGCGACGATGCCGGGCACGTCGCACACGCGGCCGGCCAAGTGCACCGGAAGGACCGCCTTGACCGACCCTGCCCGCTCGACGGCGCGCTCGACGGTGGCGGGGGTGGCGAGACCTGATTCGGGGTCCACGTCGCAGAACACCACCTCGGCGTCGAGGAAGCGGGCGGCCGTAGCGGTGGCGACGAAAGTGATGGCGGGAACGATGCAGGTGTCGCCCGGCCCCACGTCCAGGCCCGCGAGGGCCAGGTGCAGGGCGGCGGTGCCGCAGGAGCAGGCCACCGCGTCCACCGCGCCGATCGTCTCGGCGAAGGCGTCCTCGAAGGCGGCGACCCGGGGGCCTTGCGCCAGGAGATTGCTGCGGAGGGCGGCGACCACCGCGGCGATGTCGTCTTCATCGACGACGTGCATGCCGTAGGGCAGCGGCGCCGGGACGGCGACGGGCGACGGGCGCTGAGAACGGGCGAGAGCGCGACTCATTTGACGAGGCTACCAGTCCTCCGCGAAAGCGAGAATTCCAGGTTGCGTCCCAACCGGAATACCACCTACTTGAACAGCTGCAGGATGACCTGGGGCGACTGGTTGGCGATGGATAGCGCCTGCGCCCCCAGCTGCTGCTGCACCTGCAAGGCCTGCAGTTTCGCGCTTTCCGCCGCCATGTCCGCGTCGACCAGGTGTCCGACGCCGACGTTCAGGGCGTCGACCAGCTTCAGCACGAACTTGTTGTGGGAGGCGATCTGATTCGCCTGGGCGCCGATGTTGGCCAAGGAGCTGTTTACATTGGTGATCGTGGTCGTCAGCGAAGCAAGGACCGCGGTCGCGTTGGTGACCGTGTTGATCGACGAGGTCGCCGCCATGGTGATGATCGCCCCGCCCAGGCTCATGTTCTGGGTCGACAGGGTGATGAACTGGTTGGCGTCGGAGTTGGCGATGAACTTCAGGCCGGTCAGCGAGCCGTCCAGGATGTTGGCGCCGTCGAAGGCCGAGGTCTGGATGATCTGGGCGATTTGCCGCAGCGCCGCCTTGTAGTCGGCGTTGAGCGCCGCGCGGCTGACGTTGTCCTGCGACGG
The DNA here is from genome assembly GCA_947474395.1 of Caulobacterales bacterium. Taxonomy (GTDB): domain Bacteria; phylum Pseudomonadota; class Alphaproteobacteria; order Caulobacterales; family Caulobacteraceae; genus CANJID01. Next base: position 1,379 of record CANJID010000002.1, on the reverse strand, counting down.
GTCCATCGCCGCCACCACTTTCTGCTTCATGGTGTTGAGGATGTCCGAGATGGTCTGGCCGGCGGCGCTGGCCACGTCGGAGATCGACGTTGCGCGATTAAGGCTGTCCGTTACCGCCCCGAGCGCGGCGATGCTCGCGCGCTGCTTTTGGGCGATGGCGTAGACCGAGGCGTTGTCCTTCGCCGTCGAGATCTTCAGACCGGTGTTGATCCGGTTCTGCGTATCGCCCAGCATGTCATTGGTTCTATTGAGGTTCTGCAGGACGATCAGCGCCGGCTGATTGGTGTTCACGCTAATCGTCATGGTCTTCTCCATCGACAAGGCGCGCGCAGTCACGCCTCGCCCATTAGCGAGACGTTACCTGCCGATGGTATTCAGACCGTTAACCACGTTGGGCGTGGCTCTGAATCACGGTCCGGGGCGGTTTGGGCCCCTTTAAGCCTTGGTCCTGATCACCGCTCCGGCCGTGTAGGCGGCCGTTTTGCCCATGGCGGCCACTTCGACCCGGGTGAGTCGGGCGACTTCCTCGCCGGTGGTGCGGTTGATCAGCTTGTAGACGTAGTCGCGGCCCGTCTCGTCCGGCTCGATCACCAGCCTCAGGTCCGGCTCGCCGTACCCTTCGGAAGCGGGGGGAGGAGCCGTGCGGCGCTCGGGTGATTCGTGCGGCGTCTCGCGGCGCTGACGATCCAGACCCGGATCCGGAACGGACGTGCTGTCCTTTATGGTGTTGATCATCTCCCTGATCGCCGGCCGTGTGGGGCCGGTGCTCCCGCTCAAAGGGTGGCAGGGGGCGCGCGCCGCTCTGCCCGCAAAGCGTCAGGCGGGCCCCCGGTCCGGGGGCCCGCCCTCAGGCTTAGCGGAAGAGGCTCAGCAGGACGCTGGTCGCTCCGTTCGCGATGGATAGCGCCTGGACCCCGAGCTGCTGCTTCGTCTGCAGGGCCTGCAAGGTCGCGCTTTCCTTGGCGATATCGGCGTCCACCAGGTTGCCCACGCCGGTGACCATCGTGTCCTGCAGCTTCATGGTGAAGTTCAGGTGGGTCTTCAGCGAGTTCGAGCCCGTGCCGAGCTTCGACACCGCGGCCGACACGTTGGTCAGCGAGGTGTTGACGATGCCCAGTTGGGTCGAAGCGGTGGTCGCGGTGTTGAACGAGGCCGTGGCGGCCAGGGTCAGGATCGCGCCGCCCAGGGTCATGTTCTGAGCCAGGACGGTAAGAGTCGCGGTGCCGGTGGCGTTGGCCAGGGCCTTCACCGTGGTGCCGCCGCCCTTGAGCATGTTGGCGCCGTTGAAGTCCGCGTTGGCCACGACCTTGACGATCTGGTCACGCAGGGACTTGAAGTCTTCGTTCAGGGCGGTCCGGCTGGCGGTGTCCAGGGTCTGG
>CANJID010000001.1 GCA_947474395.1 Caulobacterales bacterium | reverse complement strand
TCTGGTTCGACGACGACGACGAGGAGTTCGCGGTCGTGATCGTCCAGGCCGAGTCCCACGACACCGAGGAGGGCGAGACCATGGAGGTGCTTGGCCTGGTTTTGCCCGACGGCCGCACCGCCATCGCCCTGGCCGACGACGTGGACGAGGTGGCCAACACCGACCCCTTCTGGGTGGCCCTGATCGGCGGCGGCGGCGAGGCCGGCGATTGAGCACGGCCTTCCCCGACTTCGCGACCCTGACCTACGCGCCCGCCGCCCCTTCCAGACGGGACGGCGGGGGCGCGACGGTATCGACTCCCGAAGGTCTGACGCTCAAGCCGCTCTACGGCCCCGCCGACGTCGCGGACCTCGACTTCCTGGACGGCTATCCGGGCGTGGCTCCGTTCGGACGCGGCCCCTACCCGACCATGTACGTCGCCCGGCCCTGGACCCTGCGCCAGTACGCCGGCTTCTCGACGCCTGAGGAGTCCAACGCCTTCTATCGGCGGAACCTCGCGGGGGGGCAGACCGGGCTGTCGGTGGCTTTCGACCTCGCCACCCACCGGGGCTACGACTCCGACCATCCGCGGGTGAAGGGCGACGTCGGCATGGCCGGGGTCGCCATCGATTCCATCCTCGACATGCGGGTGCTGTTCGACGCCATCCCGCTGGATCGGACATCCGTCTCCATGACCATGAACGGCGCGGTGCTGCCGATCATGGCGCTCTACATCGTCGCCGCCGAGGAGCAGGGCGTCGCGCCGGCGGCCCTGGCGGGGACCATCCAGAACGACATCCTGAAGGAGTTCATGGTCCGGAACACCTTCATCTTTCCCCCCGGCCCGTCGATGCGGATCGTCTCGGATGTCTTCGCCTACACGGCGCGCGAGATGCCGAAGTTCAATTCCATCTCGGTATCCGGCTACCACATGCAGGAGGCCGGGGCGACGGCGGACCTGGAGCTCGCCTACACCCTGGCCGACGGGATCGAGTACGTCCGCGCAGGCGTCGCGGCGGGGCTGGACGTGGACGCCTTCGCGCCCCGCCTGTCCTTCTTCTGGGCCATCGGCATGAACCACTTCATGGAGACGGCGAAGCTGCGGGCCGCACGCCTGTTGTGGGCCGGGCTGATGCGGCGAGCGTTCGCCCCGAAGGACCCGCGCTCCCTCGCCCTTCGCGCCCACTGCCAGACCTCGGGCTGGAGCCTGGCGGCCCGCGACGTGTTCAACAACGTCGCCCGCACCACCCTGGAGGCCATGGCCGCCGCCGCCGGCGGGACCCAGTCCCTGCACACCAATTCCCTGGACGAAGCCCTGGCCCTGCCCACGGACTTCTCCGCCCGTATCGCCCGCAACACCCAGCTTTTCCTGCAGCACGAGAGCGGCGCAGGCCTCACCGCCGACCCCTGGGGCGGAAGCTGGTACGTCGAGCGCCTGACCCACGACTTGGCGCAGCGGGCGCTGGCCCACATCGAGGAAGTGGAGGCCATGGGCGGCATGGCGCGCGCCATCGAGCGGGGCCTGCCGAAGCTGCGAATAGAAGAGGCCGCCGCCCGCACGCAGGCGCGGATCGACTCCGGGCGCCAGGCCGTGGTCGGGGTGAACAGGCATGTGACGGCGGGGGAGGACGAGGTCCCGGTCCTCAAGGTCGACAATTCGGCGGTGCGCGAACGCCAGCTCGCCCGCCTCGCCACGCTGAAGGCCGAGCGCGATCCTGCCGCTGTCGAGGCCGCGCTGAACGCCCTGACCGAGGGCGCGCGGGGAAACGCCAACCTGCTGGCCCTGTCGGTCTCGGCCGCCCGCGCCAAGGCGACCGTGGGGGAGATGAGCGCCGCCCTGGAAGCGGTGTTCGGCCGCCACGAGCCGCCGGTGGACGGGGTGCGCGGGGTCTATCTGAAGGAAGCGGGCCCGGACGCGAAGCTCGCCCGGGCCAAGGCCATGGTCGAGGCATTCACCCGCGCCGACGGGCGCCCGCCAGCCATCCTGATCGCCAAGCTGGGCCAGGACGGGCACGACCGGGGGCAGAAGGTGGTGGCGACCGCCTTCGCCGACCTGGGGTTCGACGTCACCATCGGGGCCCTGTTCCGCACCCCCGCGGAGGCCGCCCGTCAGGCGGCGGACGCAGACGTCCACGTGCTCGGCGCCTCGTCGCTGGCGGCCGCCCACCTGACCCTGGTTCCGGAACTCGCGGCCGAGCTGAAAGCCGCCGGCCGCGAGGACATCATGCTGGTAGTCGGGGGGGTGATCCCAGCCGAGGATATGACGGCCCTACGAGACGCCGGAGCCGCCGCCATTTTCCGGCCCGGAGCGGTGATTGCCGAAGCGGCCATCGAAGTGCTGGAAGCGTTGAACGCGCGACTAGGCTACGCCCAAGAGCGCGCTTGAGCCGCCGCCGCTGCTTGCGTGGATTGACCGCCTTCCAGACCCGCCTAGCCAAGGAACACCACCCGTCTTGTCTCCTTCCCCGACCGGATGCGCGCGATCGTGTCGCGGAAATCCGGGTCCGTCTGGGCTCTCTTGCGGTCGCCCTCGTAGTAGATCGTCTCGTCCATGTGCTTGAGCAGCATGTTCGCCGACCACTTGTGGCCGGTGAACAGGGCGTCCGCCACACCGCCGACGCCGGGGATGGCGCTCATGATGGTGTCGAGCAACAGGATCGTTCCCATGGTCAACAGGGTCGTCGGCGCCGCCCGGGCCCGCACGCCCTCGAACAGGAGCAACCCCCCCGCCGCCAGCGAGTAGAGCTCACCGGCGCCCGGCACGAAGGCCAGGATGCCGTCGAGGCCGATGCCGACGGGCCCGATGCCGATCAGGTTGTCGGACACCTTCTTGGTCCGCTCAACGGCCATGCGGATATTGTGCAGATCCACATGCGACCGGGCGAAAAACATCGGCTCAAATCCCCGCGGCGCCGACTGCTGGCGTCCGTCCCCACTCTGCAATAACCCTATTGTGACGGGAAGGCTGGCGCGTTCGTGCGACAGGAGAGCGCACACCCTCTCGGGCTCGCCTCGGTCTAGAAAACGCTGGAAACTCAGGCGCCAAGCCTAAAGGGGACCCACGTGGCCAAGCGCGGACCGGATATCCTGATGACCACCACGACCTTCGTCGATGGACGGCGGATTTCCGAGTACCTGGGGATCGTCTCGTCCCAGGCCATCGTCGGCGCCAATGTGGTCGCGGACATCTTCGCCAACATCAAGGACATCATCGGCGGGCGCTCGAAGTCCTACGAGAAGGTGCTGCGCCGGGCGCGGGAAGACGCCCTGCGCCAGCTGGAGGACGAGGCCTACGCCATCGACGCCGATGCGGTCATCGGCGTCGACCTGGACTACAGCACAGTCGGGCCGAACGGCGGGCTGATGATGGTCTCGGTCACCGGCACCGCCGTCCGCTTCGCCGACTAGCCCTTCTTCTTCGAGGCGGCGCGCTTGGCCGCCAGCTTCCTGGCCACGGCCTTGAGCTCCGGCTTGATCTCGGCGGGACGCGCAACCTTCGCCGGGGCGGCGGGCTTGGCGACGGGCTCCTTCACAGGCGCGGGAGCGGGCGCAGCCTCGACAGGCTCAGGTTCGGCAGACTCCAGTTCGATGGGCGCGGCTTCGACAGCCTCTGCCTCCGCGGCGACCAGAGGCGCCGGGGCGGGCGTCGCGGGCGGCGCCGAGAAGGCCGGCTCGACGACGGCCTGCAGTTCGTAGGGCTCGACTTCGGGCTCGGGCTCGATGACCGGCTCGGGCTCGGCGGCGACCACCTCGACGGCGACCGGCTCAGGCGCCGCGATTTCGGGGACGACCTCGGCCACCGTTTCCGGGACGGTCTCGGCGGCCAGCTCGACCAGGGCGATCGGCGCGGGGATGTCTTCCGCGACGCCCTCGACCGCCTTCTCCACGACGCCTTCCAGCACCGCGGCCTGGCGGCCCCACTGGCTCATCCACCAGTAGGCGACGCCCGCCCCGGTCATGACCGCGAAGGTCGGCCAGAGGGGCGAGGCGAGGCCGAGGCCGAGCTCGAACGCCCGCTTCGGACTGGGATCGAATTCCGGCTCGTCGATCAACATGCGCGCGCTCCTGCATCGTCGGGCCCAAGACCCGGAATATTGCATTGCAGCATATCACGATGACACTATTCACACAGGCAATTCGACGATTCGCGTGAGATTTACGCTGCACTGCACAGCTTTCGGTCGGCCTGCTCAGCTTCGCAGGGCGGTGACCCTCGCCTCGCCCCCGGGATCGCCCACCCGGGCGACGATCCAGTCGGCGGCGGCCTTGGCCTCGGCGGCGCTCCCCGCCTCGCCGACAACGGCGACGGCGCAGCCGTTCATCCGCATGGGATCGGTGAGGGGGCGCAGCCGCACCTGGGCGACGTAACCCGCGCGTGGATGCAGGGATTCCAGCCCGCTGAGGAAGCGGTCGAAGGTGTCGAGGTCCTTCAGCGGCGTCCAGATCGCCAGCACCGCCCCCGCCTTGCCCTGGATCAGGGACTTGGCCGAGGTCAGGGCGCGCTTGTAGTCGTCGTTGCGCTCATAAGGCGGATCGACCAGCACCAGGGCGCGGGGTTCGGGCCGGAGCGCGGCCTTGGCCACCATGGCGAAGCCGTCCGTGCGCAGGGCCTCGCACTTCGCGCCTGCGGGTTTCTTCTCCGACATCAGGGCCGCACACGCCGCGTAGTCGTCGGCGCGGAGCTCGCACGCCAGGAACCGGTCGCCGGGTCGCAAGCTCGGCAGGACCAGGGCCGGCGAGCCGGGATAGAGCCGCAAGGGCTCCCCGCCGTTCAGCCCATCCACCGCCGCCTTCAGCGAGGCGAAGGCCGCCGGGGCCTGCGCGTCGGCCATCAGCCGGCCGATCCCCGCCTCGGCCTCACGGGATTTCTGCGCCTCGGCGCCTTGCAGGTCGTAGACCCCCGCCCCCGCATGGGTGTCGAGCACCAGGATCGGGCCCGGCTCGGCCGTCATCCGCTCCAGCAGCGTCAGGAGGATCGCGTGCTTGATCAGGTCGGCGAAGTTGCCGGCGTGGAAATGGTGGCGGTAGTTCAGGGTCGCGCCTCCGCTGGTGCCGCCCCTGAATACAGAGGCGCCGCCGCGGAAGGAACCGCCCATCCCGCCCGACCGTTGCCGGAACCTGGTTCGAAGGAGTTCCCGCCATGCCCCTCGACGGCGAGCTGCCCAACCCCGCCGTCGCCAAGGCCGCCGGGCTGACCTACGCCACCGACGGGGAGCCGGGCATCCGCCGCAAGGGCGCGAGCCGGGCGGGCTTTGACTACATCGATCCCAAGGGAAGACAGGTGCGGGACGAAGCGACCCTGGAGCGCATCCGCAAGCTCGCCATTCCCCCCGCCTACACCGAGGTCTGGATCAGCCCGGACCCGGACGCCCACATCCAGGCCACGGGGCGCGACGCGCGGGGGCGCAAGCAGTACCGCTACCACCCGCGCTGGCGCGAGGTGCGCGACGAGACCAAGTTCGCCCGCATGGCCGCCTTCGGCCGCGCCCTCCCCGGCATCCGCAAGCGGGTCGAGGCCGACCTCGCGCTCCGGGGCCTGCCCCGGGAAAAGGTGCTGGCGGCGGTGATCCGGCTCCTGGAAACGACCCTGGTCCGGGTCGGCAACGACGAATACGCCCGGGCCAACAAGCACTTCGGCCTGACCACCCTGCGCGACCGGCACGCCCGGTTCCTCGGCGCCGAGGTCCGTTTCGAGTTCACGGGCAAGAGCGGCGTGACCCACTCCACCGGGGTGCGCGACCGACGCCTCGCCCGCATCGTCAAGGCCTGCCAGGACATCCCCGGCCAGCGGCTTTTCCAGTACATCGATGGGGCGGGCTCCAGACACTCGGTCGGCTCGGCCGACGTCAACGCCTACCTGCGCGAGGTCTCGGGCGCCGACTTCACCGCCAAGGACTTCCGCACCTGGGCCGGCACCCTGGCGGCGGCCAAGGCCCTGGCCCTGCAGCCCGCGCCCACGAGCGAGGCCGAGGCCAAGCGCCTGACCACCCTCTGCGTGAAGGCGACGGCGGGCCTCCTGGGCAACACCCCGGCGGTCTGCCGGGCGGCCTATATCCACCCGGCCGTGCTGAGCGCCTTCGCAGACCAGACGCTGCCCAAGGTCTTCGCCACCTGCGAGGGCGGCGCCTGCGAGACCGCGGTGCTGAAGTTCCTCGACGCCCTGGCTGCGGAGACGAAGCCCAGGCGGAAGAAGTCGGCGTGACGAAGGGGGCTGAAGGGCGCGCCGCAAACCCCCTTCCCCCGCTTCGCGGGTACTTCCCCCACAGGGGGCAGAGTAGGTTCAGTGGAAATCCCGTGATGGCGGGATGATGCGGACGTCGCGAGGATGGCTGTGGCGGAGGCGGCCGCCGGTGTCGCGGCGCACCTCGTCGGCGGGCATGGTCATGTCCGGCAAAAGGTCGGGCTCGGCGTCGAGGCGGGCGAGTTCGGCGGTGCGATCGACCAGGCGGTAGGCCATGACGTGGGTCACCCCTTCCGGGCTCTTTTGGATGCGGCCGTGCACGGCCATCAGGCGCGAGCCCATCACCACCTTCCGGTATTTCTGGAACACGGGCGTCAGGACCACGAGGTTTGAGACGCCGGTCTCGTCCTCCAGGGTGATGAAACAGACCTTGCCGTTCCCCGGCCGCTGGCGGACCAGCACCACCCCGGCGGTCGCCACCGAAGCGCCGTCCTTCATACCGTTGGCTACCTCGCAGGCCTTCACCCCCTCGGCGGCGAAGCGCTCGCGCAGGAAGCTCATCGGGTGGGCCTTCAGCGACAGGCGCACGGTCTGGTAGTCGGCGACCACCTGCTGCGACAGGGACATCAGCGGCAGTTCCGGCTGCACCTCCCGGTCCGGCAGATGCTTCAGCAGCGGGGCGGGCGGCGCCTTCTCGACCCCGCGCACGGCCCACAGCCCCGCCCGCCGCTCCAGCCCCAGGGAGCGCAGGGCGTCCGCCTCCGCCAGCTTCTGCAGCTGCGCCTGGGTAAGGCCTGAGCGGCGGACCAGGGCGTCGAAGGTTTGGAAGGGGCCGCCGACACCCCCCTCCGTCTCGCCGCCAAGGCGGCGATCCACCTCCCCCACCAGGGGGAAGGAAGACTCTCCCTGCTTCCCCCTTGTGGGGGAGCTGTCCGCGAATGCGGACTGAGGGGGGGCTCCGCTCCGGGCGAGAACCAGCTGCTCCGCCCACTCCTGCGAAAACCCATCCACCAGCCGCAGCCCCAGGCGCAACGCCAGCGCCCTGCCCTCGTCCCGCTCCAGGGTGCAGTCCCAGAGGCTGTGCTCCACATCCACGGCGCGCACCTCCACCCCGTGCTCGCGGGCGTCGCGGACGATCTGGGCCGGGGCGTAGAAGCCCATGGGCTGGGAATTGAGCAGGGCGGCGGCGAACACCGCCGGGTGATGGCATTTCAGCCAGGCCGAGACATAGACCAGCTTGGCGAAGCTGGCCGCGTGGCTCTCAGGGAAGCCGTAGGAGCCGAAGCCCTCAATCTGCTTGAAGCAGCGCTCGGCGAAGTCCGCCGGGTAGCCGCGCCGCACCATGCCGCCGACCATCTGCTCGCGGTAGACGTCGATCTTGCCGGAGCTCTTGAAGGTGGCCATGGCCCGGCGCAGGCCGTCGGCCTCGGACGGGGTGAAGCCGGCGGCGTCGATGGCGATCTGCATGGCCTGTTCCTGGAACAGGGGCACCCCGTGGGTCCGCTCCAGCACCCGCTTCAGTTCGTCCGGATGGCCGTGTTCGGGCGAAGGCGAAGCGTAGACGATGGGCTCGATGCCGTTCCGCCGCTTCAGATAGGGGTGGACCATGTCCCCCTGGATCGGGCCTGGGCGCACGATCGCAACCTCCACGGTCAGGTCGTAGAGGGTGCGGGGCCGAAGCCGCGGCAGCATGTTGATCTGCGCCCGGCTCTCGACCTGGAACACGCCGATGGAATCCCCCAGGCACAGCATGTCGTAGACGGCGGGGTCGGCGTCCCCGTCGCGGATGTCGGCCATGTCCGTCAGGTCGGCGACCCCGTGCTGTTTCAACAGGGCGAAGGCGCGCTTGATGCAGGTCAGCATCCCCAGGGCCAGGACATCGACCTTCATGATGCCCAGGGCGTCGATGTCGTCCTTGTCCCACTCGATGAAGGTGCGGTCCTTCATGGCCCCGTTGGCGATGGGCACGGTCTCGTCCAGGCGCCGCTCGGTGAGGATGAAGCCGCCGACGTGCTGGGACAGGTGCCGGGGAAAGCCGATCAGCTCGTTGGCCAGCTCCACCGCCAGGCGGATCACCGGGTTGTCGGGATCGAGCCCGGCCTCGCGCACCTGGGTCTCGGGCATGCTATCGCCCCAGCTGCCCCAGACCGTGCCGGCCAGCGCCGCGGTCACGTCCTCGGTCAGGCCGAGCGCCTTGCCCACCTCGCGAATGGCGCTCCTGGGCCGGTAGTGGATGACGGTGGCGCAGATGGCGGCGCGGTGGCGGCCGTAGCGGCCGTAGATGTGCTGGATCACCTCCTCGCGCCGCTCGTGCTCGAAGTCGACGTCGATGTCCGGCGGTTCGCCCCGGGCGTTGGAGATGAACCGTTCGAACAGCAGGTCGACCTGCATGGGATCGACCGCCGTCACCCCGAGGCAGAAGCAGACCGCGCTGTTGGCCGCCGAGCCGCGCCCCTGGCAGAGGATGCCGACGCTGCGGGCGTAAGCCACCACGTCGTGGACGGTCAGGAAGTAGTGGGCGAACTTCTTGCCCGCGATGAAGGCGAACTCCTTGGCCAGCGCCTTGCGCACCTTGTCGGGGATCCCGTCCGGATAGCGCCGGGCCGCCCCGGCCCAGCTCAGGTCCTCCAGGTGCTGCTGGGCGGTCTTGCCCGGCGGGACCGGCTCGTGGGGATACTCGTAAGCCAGCTCATCGAGGCTGAAGCAGCAGCGCTCCAGCAGGCGGATGGTCTCGGCGAGGGCGTCGGGATGCTGGCGGAACAGGCGGGCCATCTGCGCGGGGGATTTCAGGTGGCGCTCGGCGTTGGCCTGCAGCAGGCGCCCCGCCGCCTGCAGGGTGGTGTGCTCGCGGATGCAGGTCATGACGTCCTGCAGCTTGCGGCGATGCGGATGGTGATAGAGCACGTCGTTGATGGCCAGGAGCCTGGCCCCCGTCGCCGCCGCCAGGTCGGCGAGGTCGTCCAGCCGCCGGGCGTCCGCGGGGCCGTAACCCGCCGCCGCCGCCAGCCACACCCGGTCCGGCGCCTGGGCGATCAGCCGGCTCAGCACCAGCTCCAGCGCTTCCCCCGGTTGTTCCGGCGGGACCACCGCCATGCAGAGGCCCTCGCAAAGCTCGATCAGGTCGTCGAGGTAGAGGCGGCATTCGCCCTTCAGCACGCCGGGCCGTGTGTTGGCGCGGGTCAGCATGCGCGAGAGGCGGGCGTAACCCTCCCGGTCCTCGGGGTAGGCCAGGATGTCGGGCGTCCCGTCGCTGAAGACCAGGCGCGCGCCGATCACGCATCTGAGGCCGATCTGCTTGGCCTTGGCGTGGACCCGCACCACGCCTGACAGGGTGTTGCGGTCGGTGACGGCGATGGCGGCGAGGCCCAGGTCCGCCGCCTCGACCACCAGTTCGTCCGGCAGGGACGCCCCGCGCAGGAAGGAGAAGCAGGTCTGGACCGCCAGCTCGGCGTAAGTCGCGCCGGTCATGGGAAGAGGCCGTGCAGGAACCAGCGGGGATGGCCCGCGGGCTCGCCGAAGCGGCCCTCGCGGAACACCCAGTAGCGGCGCCCCCGTTCGTCCTCCAGGCGGTAGTAGTCGCGCACCCGGGCGGCCTCCCGGTCCCGGGCCCATTCCGGCTCGATCCGTTCGGGGCCCTCGCCGGCGGCGATGCGGCGGGCGACCCGCCGCCAGGTGAATTGTTCGGGCAGGCCTTCGGGGACCTCGGCGATCACCTCGATCGGCTGGGGCGGGGAGAACAGGCGCAAGGGCCGCAGCATGACCGCGCCGTAGCGGGGGGCTCGCTCCTGCCCCCAGGCCGGTTTGGCGACGGCGGCGAAGGGAGCGGCGCGGGCGGCGCGCTCGGGGACCTGGCTGTCGGGGGCGGGGGTGAGGCGGCGCACCGCCCCCTGCCCCAGGCGCGCGGCGAGGCGGTCTGCGAGGCTCGCGAGGTCCGCGTCCCCGCCGGGGGTCTCCAGCAGGTCCATTGCCTGCGGGCGGCAGGGCTCGGTCTCGAGGGCGGTGAGGCGCAGGTGGTCGAAGCCGAAGTCGGCCTCCAGCCCCTCGTTCAGTCCGGCCAGGCGCTCATTGAACAGGGCGGCGATGCGGGGCGGGTCGCGCAGGGGCCGGCTGGTCGCCACCTCCAGCCGCCGGACCGCCCCATCGACGCGGCAGAGCTCCAGCAGGAACCGGCGTCCGCCCAGGCCCTCCCCCTCCAGCCGTTCGGCGAGGCGCGCGGCGAGGAATTGCGTCAGGCGCAGCACCTGGTCCTCGGAAGAGACGGGCTCCCACAGCCGCCGCTCGGCCCGGTAGGGCGCGGCCTCCAGGCGCAGGGTCAGGGCGCAGGACCGCCGCCCCAGGGTCTCGTCCAGCCGGTCCAGGAACCCCTCCCCCAGCCGTCGGGCCAGGGCCGCGCGAGGCTGGGCGGTGATCTGGCTGACCCGGCGCAGGCCCAGGCGCTTGAGCAGAAGCTGCATGTCCGCGTCGAGGCGCAGGGCGGCGATGGGCAGGGGATCGAGGGCGGCGGCGGTCTTGCCGGGGGGGACCACGGCGACAGGCGCGCCGCCGAACCGCGCCATCGCCCAGGCCGCGCCGGGGGTGTCGGCGATCCCGATGCGGCCGGAGAGGCCGAGCTTTTCCAGCCGGCCCAGGAGGTCCGCCCCCATGGCCCCCTCCCCGTCCCACAGGCGCTCGGTTCCGGTGATGTCCAGGACCAGGCTGTCCGGGGCGTCGAGGGCCAGCGCGGGGGTGTAGCGGCGGCAGGCGTCGGCGAGGCGTTCCAGGAGGGCGAGGTCGGCGGCCGGGTCGGCGTCGGCGGTGACCAGTTCGGGGATGCGGGCGCGGGCGTCCGACAGGGTCAGGCCGGGGGAGAGGCCGAGGCCCTCCGCGACCGCGTCGGTCGCTTCCAGGCGGACGGCGCTAGCCTGCTTGGCGATAAGCGCCAGGGGCGCCCCCGCCGGATGAGGCGGGAAGCTGCCGGCCCGGAGCGTCCGGTCGATCGACAGCCGGTCGAGCCACAGATGCAGGAAGCGGCGCGGGGGATCGGAAGCGGCGGTCATGGCAGTCCCATTCCACGGTCCATGCCCCCGTGGGCCCAAGGCGGTTGCGGGTAAGTTCGAGGTCGAAGGCGGGCGCGCCCAGCCTGCGGCGGGGTCCCGCCGTGGGCGCCGGCGTCACGCGCCAGCGGGTCAGGGCGGCGCTGGTCCCCTCCAGGGTCGGGGTGATGACGATGGCGAGCGCCCCGGCCCGGCGTGCGGCGAGGTTGAAGCGGCGGGTGACCGACAGGTCCGCCAGGATCGCCCCGTCGCACAGCTCCACCAGCACCACCGCCACGGCCCGCGACTTCAGCGCCTCGTTCGCCACCCGCAGCGCCTCGGCCCCGTGGCGCACCTCGACGAAGGCCAGCCGGTCCGGATCGAGCCCGAAGGCCAGCAGGCCCGGGGCGTAGGGCTTGCCCGCCTCCCGCACGGCGCTGGACTCCTGCACCATCAGGGCGCGGCCGCCCTCGCGCTGCGCCAGCACCCGGCAGACCAGGGCGCAGCCGAAGCCCCAGGCCGCCAGGGGATCGCCGTGCGCCCCCGCCGCCTGGTGCGCGCCCGGCGGCAAGCCGGCCTGCTCGAAATGGCTGTCGATGGGCTCGAAACCCAACGCCACCGCCGCGGTCGCCCGACGCGGAGCGGCCTGTACGCCCTCGATCGTCCGGATGGAACGACGCAGGTCCGCAAGGGCGCCCTGGACGGGCATTGACACCACCTTCACCGATATGTTGCTATTTTGTTCTCATCATTGATTCCGACTCCGGTCGCCGGAGTCAACGACCGAATCAGGAATGCCGGCTTTGTGAGGCTCAGCCCCGCTCGCCGTAGACCGGGGCGGCCGCGGGCTTGGCGCAGGGGATCTTCACCCACTCCTCGCGCTCGCCGGTGATCAGCACCTGGTTGGTCACGGTGCGGTAGCGGGCGGGATGGGGGATGGTCTCGGTGCGGGCGGGCTCGATCACCACGGTCTCGCGGTCGGTGCGGTATTCGGCGGCCTCGCGGCGCTCGGTCCAGCCGCCCTCGCTGACCAGCACGTGGTCAACGACCTTCTCCTTGATGGCCGGACCCTCGACCTCATAGGAGCGGCCGGCCGAGACCATCACGGTCTTCTCGATCAGCTTGTACCGGGGCTCGATCCAGACCCGGCAGTAGACCTCGCCGGTGGCGTAGACGAGGGTCTGGTTGTAGCCGGGGGCGCCGTAGGTCTGGGCGATGGGGGCGAAGCTGCGCTGCCACTCATAGCGGCCGGCCTCGATCAGCACCTTCTCCTGGCGGGTCTCGTAGCGCGGAGCCTCCTGCACCACCTGGCGCGGGCCGGGGCGCGTCACCCAGCGGACCTCGTCGCGATAGACGGCCTCATGCCAGGTCCGTTCGATCTTCTCGGGCCGGACCACCACCTGGCGCTCGATCAGCTTGGTGACGGCGGCGACGGGGCGGGTCTCGGTCCAGGCCTCGGTGTCCACCACCTGGCGGGTCTCGGTGCCGTAGACGGCGGGCTTCACCGTGCGCGCGTAGCACTCGCCGGCCTTGGCGTAGGGCGGACGCGACTGGGTCTCGCCCACGGCGGCGCCGGCGGCCAGGACCGCGCCCAAGCCGCAGAGCGCGGCGACTGCGATGATCGGCTTCATCCCCGGTCTCCCTCGACCAAAGCTTAACGGCCTTTAACCATGGATCGTTCCCGGAGCGTCCTGCAGTCGCGCCGCAAGCGAACCGAAAGCGCGGACTGCATGCGATGCGGGCGATGTCAGGCCCCCTACCAACCGGGGCGCCGGGCTGCTACGCATTGCCTTCGCGTGGGGGGTCCACGCTCAGAAAAAGAAACCCGGGGAACGCACAGTGGCGAGCAACGGAAAGCCCATCGTCGACATCGGCCGCATCATCGATGACGGGAAGTGGAGCGCCTACCAGAAGGCCGCCCTGGTGATCGCCGCCCTGGCCGTGATCCTGGACGGCTTCGACAACCAGATCCTGTCGCTGGCGATCCCGGTGCTCATCAAGGCCTGGGGCGTCACCCGCGGCGATTTCCAATATGTGCTGACCGCCGGTTTCGCCGGCATGGCCCTGGGCACCGCCCTGTTCGGCACCGTCGGCGACCGGGTCGGCCGCCGTCCCACCCTGATCTGCTGCGTGCTGCTGTTCGCCCTGGCGACCATCGCCATCTCGTTCGTGAAGGGCATCCCGATGCTCTATCCGCTGCGGTTCCTTGGAGGCCTCGGCCTCGGCGGCGCCATGCCGAACGCGGCGGCCCTGCTGGCCGAGCTGACGCCTTCGCGCCGCCGCAGCCTCGGGGTCACCCTCGGCATCATCGGCATTCCGATCGGCGGAACGGTCGGCAGCCTCGTGGCGGCCAAGGTCCTGCCGACCGCCGGATGGGAGGCCCTGTTCCTGATCGGGGGCCTGCTCCCCCTGGTGATCGCCGTCATCATGTTCTTCGTCCTGCCGGAATCGCCGCGCTTCCTGTCGCGCCGCGCCGAGCGCCGGGCCGACCTCTCCAAGCTCCTGGGCCGGATGGGCCATACGGTCGACGCGGACGCCGAGTTCATCGACACCGGCGAACGCAAGCCCGAGAAGGTCTCGGTCGGCGCCGTGCTCAGCCCCTACTACCTGCGCGACACGCTCGGCCTGTGGGGCGCGATGTTCTTCAGCCTGCTCAGCGTCTACGGGGTGGTGAACTACCTGCCGGCGATGCTCGGCGAGGCGGGCTACCCGCCCGCCATGACCTCGACCGGGTTGATGTACTTCAACCTCGGCGGCGTGCTTTTCGCCCTCATCGGCGCCCTCGCCTTCGGCAAGTTCGGCTCGCGGACGGCCCTCCTGGTCATGGCGGCGGGCGCCGCCCTCGCCAGCGTCGGGCTCGGCCTCGTGCCGCTCGACCCCAGCGTCCCCAGCACCAACCTCTTGATCATGCTCACGCTTCAGGGCGGGTTCCTGAACGGGGTGCAGACGACCATGTACGCGCTGGGGGCCTACATCTACGCCACCGAGGTGCGGGGCACGGGCGTGGGCTGGGCGGTCGGGCTCGGCCGGCTGGGCTCGATCCTGAGCCCCCTGATCGGCAACTCGATCATCGAGGCGTTCGGCACCCGCGGCTTCTTCTTCGCCATCGGCTGCACCATCGCCCTGGCCTTCGTCTCGCTGACCCTGATCCGCCGCCACGTGCCGCGGACCGGGGCGGTCGAGGCGGCGCCGGCAGTCTAGCGCTTCGCTTCGGGCGTGGGCTTTTCAGCCTGCGCCCGGGCGGCCTTCTCCCGTTCCTTGCGCAGATATTCGTAGCGCCGCAGCAGGGCCTCGCGGGTCGCCGCGTCCGTGGCCGTGTAGGGCTGCACCGACGGCTGCGCGATCCCTGGAGGCGGCAGGCCGGTCGCCAGCGGCGGCGGCCAGGTCGAGGCGGCGTTGGGGGCGAGGGGATCGGGCGACCGTCCGCCCTGGATCTCGTAGGGCTGCGAACCGAGGCGGCCGGTGATGCTCCCCGCCGAGGTCTCGACCCCGCTGAAGGGCCGTCCGCCGATCATGCCGCTGACATTGCCGTTGGGATCGGTGCGCAGCGTATCGACCCGTCCCGGGCAGATCACCACGGTGACGTCGTTGGCCGGGCTGGTCGTGCACTGGGCGTGGGCGGCGCCGCCGGTCAAGGCCAGCCATCCGAACCCCAAAGCCCCCAGAGCCTGACTCTTCACGCGAACCTCTAAAGTTCCACCAGCCGGTCCGGGAGGGCGTTGGCCTTCTTGCCCCGCGAGGGGTAGTGGGTCGCCAGCGCCGCTCCGCAGATCTGCACCGCGCGGACGAAGCCCTCGCCGGGCTCGCCGCCGCGCATACCGGCAACCACCGCCCCCGCCGCTTCGTTCCAGGCCGTCTGGCCGACCTTCTCGTGGATGGCCTTGTCGGCGACGATCTCGACCTGGTGTTCGCCGAGGGCGGCGAAGATCAGCACTCCGGTCCGCGATTCGTCCTGGTGCACGCCCATGGCCAGGAAGTGCTGCAGCGCCATGAGCTTCACTCGCCGCCGCTTGACCGCCGGCGGGGTCAGGGCCCGCCGCAGCTTCGGCATGAAGGTCAGCAGGGCCGCCACGACGCCGAAGATCACGCCCTGCGCGATCGCATAGCCGCCCAGCATCTCCATCAGGCCTGAGCCTGCGGCCGGATGGGCCACGCTCCAGCCGCCCAGCGCCGCGTCGATCACGTCGGGACGCAGGCCGATGAACAGGCCCAGCGGCGGCAGGACCAGCGCCGCCCCCGCCGCCCAGGCGATGGTGGTCTCCGGATAGGCCGAGACCTCCTGGGCCAGGATGCAGGCGATCTCGCCGCGGGTCTTGGCCTCGGCGGCCGCCACGGCCTCCATGATCTGCCGGTGATGGTCCGCGCTCAGCATCTCGCCAGCCATCTCACCAGCTCCCCGACGAGCCGCCGCCCCCGAAGGAGCCGCCCCCGCCGCCAAATCCGCCGCCGCCCCCTCCGAAACCGCCGCCGCCGCCCCAGCCGCCGCGGTCGTTATGGCTGCTCAGGGCGCCGGCGATGAGCCAGGGCAGCACCCCGCCCCGCCGCCGGCTCTGGCGGAACATCATGAAGAGGAAGACCATGAGGATGACGATGACGATCGCCGTGGCGACGGGATCGCTCTTTTCCCGCGCCGGCGCCTGGGCCGCGGCCTTGGCCCGCGCCGCCGCCTCGTCGGGCGGAAGGCTGAGCTGGTCCACCAGGGCGTCGGCCCCGGCGACGATGCCGCCCTCCATGTCCCCGGCCTTGAAGCGCGGCAGGACCTGACTCTGCAGGATGATGGCCGAGAGGGCGTCGGTGATGATGCCTTCCAGGCCGTAGCCGACCTCGACCCGCACCTTCTTCTCGTTCGGCGCGATGATGAAGAGGAGCCCGTTGTTCTCCTTCTTCTGGCCGATGCCCCAGGCGCGGCCGAGCTGATAGCCGTAGCTCGCGATGTCGTCGCCCTGCAGGGAGTTCAGGGTCACCACCACCAGCTGGCGGCCGGTGTCGGCCTCCAGCTTGGCGAGCTTCTGGTCGAGGTTGGCCTCGACCTCGGGGCCGATCACCCCCGCCTCGTCCACCACCCGGCCGGTCAGCGCCGGGAACTTCAGATCCGCCGCAAGCGCCCCCGACCCCGTCCAGGCCGCCGCGAGGACGGCCAGGACCAGGGCGGCGAGGAGCCTGCCGAACGCGCGGGTCATCGCGTGGTCGTGGCGTTCGAGGTCGTGGTGGTCGTGGTGGTGGCGCCGCCCGGCGGGGCGATGTTGAAGTTGACGCTCGGGGCGTTCTGCGCGGTGGCGGCGGCCTGGAACAGGCTCATGGGCTTCTGGTTACGCTGGAAGGTCGCCGCCCACAGGGCGATCGGGAAGGTGCGCAGGCTCGTGTTGTAGACGCGGACCGCCTCGTTGTAGTCGCGCCGGGACACGTTGATGCGGTTCTCGGTGCCCTCGAGCTGGGACTGCAGCACCAGGAAGTTCTGGTTCGACTTCAGGTCCGGATAGTTCTCGCTGACCGCGAGCAGCCGGCCGAGCCCCTGGGACAGGCGATCCTGGGCTTCCTGGAAACGCTGCAGGGCGGCCGGATCGTTCAGGCTCGAGGCGTCGAGCTTCACCTGGGTCGCGCTGGCCCGGGCCTCGGTCACCTCGGTCAGCACCGCCCGCTCCTGCGCGGCGTAGCCCTGGACGGTGGAGACCAGGTTCGGGATCAGGTCGGCTCTACGCTGATAGTCGGACTGCAGGTCGGCGAACTTCGCCTTGGCCTGCTCTTCCTGGGTCGGAAGGGTGTTGATCCCGCACGCGGCCAGCGTAGCCGGCAGGGCGAGGATGAGGAAAAGGCGGGCCAGACGGCGGAGCAACGGGTTCACGAAGGTCCCCTCTCATGGTTTCGCCCGCAGCATATGGGATGCGATGGCAAGCTTGGCAAAGGGAACCGGAAATCCCCGCCGTGACTTTCGCCGGCGCCGACCGCCCGCCCTGGCGCGACAGCGAGCCAGCCCTTAAGAGTTTCGCCCATGGAGCATGACGGCCTCCCGACTCCACGGCGATACTGGTCGGCCCTGACCATCTGGCTGGCGATCTCGCTGACGGTGCTGGACGGCTCGATCGCCAACATCGCCCTGCCGACCATCGCGCGGGAGCTGCACGCCACCCCGGCCGCCTCGATCTGGGTGGTCAACTCCTACCAGATCGCCATCACCGTGGCCCTCCTGCCCCTGTCGGCCCTGGGCGACAGCATCGGCTGCCGGCGGGTCTACCTGACCGGCATGACGGTCTTCATCTTCTCGTCCCTGGGCTGCGCCATGTCCCAGTCCCTGGAGGCCCTGACCACCTTCCGGGTGCTGCAGGGTTTCGGGGCGGCGGGGATCATGAGCGTGAACCCGGCCCTGGTGCGCTTCACCTATCCCTCAAACAAGCTCGGCCGCGGCATGGGGATGAACGCCCTGGTGCTGTCGGTCTCGGCGGCCGCGGGACCGACCCTCGCCTCCGGAATCCTGCTGGTGGCGCCCTGGCAGTGGCTGTTCGCCATCAACCTGCCGATCGGCATGGCGGCCTTCCTGATCGGCAAGCGCCACCTGCCCCAGACCCCCCGTTCCGGCCGCCGGGTGGACCTGGCGAGCGCCCTCCTCAACGCCCTGACCTTCGGGCCGCTGATCCACGGGGTGGACGTCCTGACCCGCGGCCAGGGCACGGTGCTGGCGGTGCTGGAGATCGCCGTCGCCGTCTGCGCCGGGACAGCCCTGGCCCTGCGGTCCCTGAGCATTCCCCGCCCGCTGGTGCCGGTGGACCTCCTGCGGGTCCCGCTCTTCGCCCTGTCGATCCTGACCTCGATCTGCTCCTTCGTTCCGCAGATGCTGGCCATCGTCTCCCTGCCCTTCTACCTGCAGGGTTACCTGCACCGCTCCCAGGTGGAGACGGGACTGCTGATCACCCCCTGGCCGCTCGCCACCGGCCTTTCCGCGCCCATCGCGGGGCGCCTGGCCGACCGCTATCCGGCGGGCCTCTTGGGCGGGATCGGCCTGTCGGTGTTCGCCTGCGGCCTGGCGAGCCTCGCCCTCACGCCGGAGGACGCGAGCAACGCCAACATTGTCTGGCGGACCGCCCTGTGCGGCCTCGGCTTCGGCTTCTTCATGTCCCCCAACAACCGGGCCATGGTCTCCTCCGCCCCGCTGGAGCGGTCGGCGGGCGCGGGCGGAATGCTGGCGACCGCCCGTTTGCTGGGCCAGACCACCGGGGCTTCGATCGTGGCCATGCTGTTCCACGCCATGGGCCCGAGGCAGGGCGCGGTGGCGGCGCTCTGGACCGGTGTGGGGGTCGCGGGGACGGCGGCCGTGATCAGCACCCTACGCCTGCGGCTCGGCACGGGCTCCAGGCCCAGCCTGATCGCTCCCAAGCCCTCGAAGAAGAAGACCGGGGACTAGCCGCCCCCGAGCGCGACCGCCACGTGGTAGGTCGCGAACGAGGCCGCATAGGCCAGGGCCATCATGTAGACGAACATGATGATCGGCCATTTCCAGGAGTTGGTCTCGCGCTTCACCACCCCCAGGGTCGAGAGGCACTGGGGCGCGAAGATGTACCAGGCCAGGAGCGACAGGGCGGTCGCCAGGGACCACTGCTGCGCCAGCAGGGTCCCGAGCGGGGTGGCGACGTCGTCGGCCGAGGCGCTGACCGCGTAGACCGTGGCCAGGGCGCCGACCGCCACTTCCCGGGCGGCCATGCCGGGGATCAGGGCCACGGCGATCTGCCAGTTGAAGCCGATGGGCGCCAGGACCGGGGCGATGGCGTGGCCGATGATGCCGGCCAGGCTGTAGTCGATGGCCGGCTGGGTCGCGCCCGCGGGCGCCCCCGGGAAGTTGGAGAGGAACCAGACCACGATCATCAGCGGCAGGATGATCGAGCCGGCGCGGCCCAGGAAGATCTTGGCCCGTAAGAGGACGTTGGTCAGGACGTTGCGGGCGTCCGGGAGCTTGTAGGCCGGCAGCTCCATGATGAAGGGCTCGACCGCCCCTCGCCAGATGAAGCGGCGCAGCACGAAGGCGATGAGAAGCGCGCTCACCACCCCCGCCGCATAGAGGCCGAACATCACCAGCCCCTGCAGGTTCAGGAAGCCGTAGACCGTCTCGCGCGGGACGAAGGCGGCGATGATCAGGGTGTAGACCGGAATCCGCGCCGAGCAGGTCATCAGGGGCGCGACCATGATGGTGGCCAGCCGGTCGTATTTGCTGTCGATCACCCGCGTGGCCATGACCCCGGGGATGGCGCAGGCGAAGCTCGACAGCAGCGGGATGAAGGCCCGGCCGTGCAGGCCGGCGCCGCCCATGATCTTGTCCATCAGGAAGGCGGCCCGGGCCATGTAGCCGAAGTCCTCCAGGAGGATGATGAAGAAGAACAGGATCATGATCTGCGGCAGGAACACGAGCACGCTGCCGACCCCGGCGATCACCCCGTCGGAGATCAGGCCCTGGATCACCCCGGCCGGCATGTTCGCCTTCACCAGGTTGGCGAGGCCGTCGAAGGCCGCCGAGATCAGGTCCATGGCCGGGACCGCCCAGCTGAACACGGCCTGGAACATCAGGAACAGGATCGCCAGCAGGATGACCATGCCGCCGACCGGGTGCAGCAGCACCCCATCCAGCTTGCCGGTCCAGGTGTCGGGCAGGGTCGGCTGCTTGACGCAGGCCTTGAGGATGCGGTCGGCCTCCCGGTGGGCGTGGCGGAGCTCGGCCGCGTTGGGCTCGCGCCACACCTGCTCACCGTTGGGAGAGGTGGCGGCCAGGATGTCCACCTGCTCCAGGAGCTTGTCCATGCCCCGGCGGCGCACCGCGACCGTGGTGACCACCGGCAGGCCGAGCTCGCCCGACAGCCGGTCGAGGTCGATGGCCCAGCCCTGGCGGGTGGCGATATCGAACATGTTGAGGGCCAGGACCATGGGGCGGCCCACCGCCTTCAGCTCCAGCAGCAGGCGCAGCACCAGGCGCAGGTTGGTGGAGTCGGCCACGCAGATCAGGACGTCCGGCGAACTCTCGCCCCCCAGCCGCCCGAGCACCACGTCGCGGGTCACCGCCTCGTCCGGGCTGCGGGCGCGCAAGGAATAGGTGCCGGGCAGGTCGAGGACGTGCAGCCGGCGGCCCCCAGGGGTGGTCGCCGGGCCTTCCTTCCGCTCGACGGTCACGCCGGGATAGTTGGCGACCTTCTGGCGGGCGCCGGTCAGGGCGTTGAACAGGGCGGTCTTGCCGCAATTGGGCGTGCCCACCAGGGCGACGCGCAGGGAGCCCGCCTCGGTGTCGGCGGCGGGCCGCAGGTCGAGGGCGGCGCTCACCGTCCCGGCCCGTCGGGGAGCACCAGTATGGCGTCGGCCTCGCGGCGGCGCAGCGCCACCCGCATGTCGTCCAGGCGCACGGCGATGGGGTCGTGGCCGATGATCCCCTCGTGCAGGATCTCCACCCGGGCGCCCTCGACGAAGCCCATTTCCAGGAGGCGCCGCTCGAGCTCGGCGGCAGGCACGCCGTGGGCCCTGCCGTCGGTCACCCCGACCTGCACCACCACCCCGCGCAGGCCAAGCTTGCCATGGCCCAGCGGAACGGCGGCGGGGCCGTTCGTGACGGTCGCAGCTTCGGCGCTGGGGGACTTGGGAAGGTACAAGACGGCGCCCCGAAGACTTGTGCCCCGGGGCTTGTGCCCAAGGCTTGTGATTGAGAACCGTTATCATGCGCAGGAAGGCGGGCCAAGCTTTCCGCCCACGGCCTTTAGGCCCATGCTCCCCATGAGAAGCAGGAGAAGCCCATGGGCGTCTTGAGCGACATCAATGACATGGCCCCGGAGCTGACCGCGATCCGGCGGCGCATTCACGCCCACCCGGAGACCGGCTTCGAGGAGCACGCCACGGCCGCCCTGGTGGCCGAGGTGCTGACGGGCCTCGGCCTGGAGGTGACGACGGGGATCGGCAGGACCGGCGTTGTCGGGACCCTGCAGGGCCGCGGCGGCCCAGGCCGGCGGATCGGGCTGCGGGCCGACATGGACGCCCTGCCCATCGTCGAGGCCAACCACTTCGACCATGTTTCCACCCGGTCCGGAAAGATGCACGCCTGCGGCCACGACGGGCATACGGCCATGCTCCTGGGGGCGGCCAAGAGCCTGGCGGCCGACCCCGACTTCGCCGGGACCGTCGACTTCATCTTCCAGCCCGCCGAGGAGGGCCTGGGCGGGGGGGCGGCCATGATCGCCGACGGCCTGTTCGACCGCTTCCCCTGCGACGAGGTCTACGGCCTGCACAACATGCCGGACGTGCCCAAGGGGACCTTCGCCATCCGCGCCGGGCCGATGATGGCGGCGAGCGACAGTTTCGAGATCGAGGTCCGGGGCAAGGGCGGCCACGCGGCCTGGCCTCATTCGACCCTCGACCCGGTTTCGGGCGCCGCCCAGATCGTCGTCGCCCTGCAGACCATCGTCAGCCGCAACGTCGCTCCCCTCGACGCTGCGGTGGTCAGCGTCACCGTGCTGAAGGCCGGGACCGCCTTCAACGTCGTGCCCGACACCGCCCTGATCGGCGGCACCTTCCGCAGCCTGACCCGCGAGACGAGAAAGCTCCTGCGCGAACGGATCGAGCAGACGGCTCGGGGCGTGGCCCAGGGCCTGGGCCTGACCATCGACTGGCGCCATCACGAGATCATGCCGGCGACCATCAACCACGCGCGCCAGACCGCCACGGCGATCGCCGCCGCCGCGGAGGTGGTCGGGGCCGCCAACGTGCGCACCGACATCGCCGCCTCCATGGGCAGCGAGGACTTCGGCTACATGCTGGAGGAGAGGCCCGGGGCCTACATCTTCATCGGCCAGGGGGACGGCGGCGCGGCCAGCGTGATGATCCACAACCCGTCCTACGACTTCAACGACGCCATCCTGCCGGTGGGGGCCAGCTACTGGGTGCGGCTGGCGAGGCTGGCGCTGGAGGATCGGCGGAACGGGTAGCCCCTATCGACGGCCCGTTCGGGCCGCCACTTCCCCCAGAGGGGGAAGGACCAAAGCGCATAGTCGCTCCCCCTCTGGGGGAGCTGTCAGGCCGAACGGCCTGACTGAAGGGGCTCAAGGGCGCAAACGCTGTCCCACTCTGCTCTGCACCACCGGCCCGATTGACAGGCCGCCCCGGGCCGCGTGGTGTAGGCCCTGAGGCGGGGGCCGGAACGGATGGAACTTCTCTTCGGCTGGCTCGAGCACGGGGCCTTGAGCACCTGGATCCGCGAGGACCCTTTCGCCTTCCCGGCGCTGGTGGTGATGCACACCATCGGCATGGGGGTGGTGGTGGGGACGGCCGCCGCCATCGACCTGCGGCTGCTGGGCGTCGCGCCCGGCGTTCCCGTCGCCGCCATGACGCGGTTCCTGCCCTTCGGCTGGGGCGGGTTCGTGCTCAACGCGGCCTCGGGCGTAGGCCTGCTGATCGCCTATCCGACCAAGGCCCTCACCAACCCGGTCTTCTACCTGAAGCTGACCTGCATCTTCCTGGCGGCCTGGACCCTGCGGGTGATCGGTCGCGGGCTGGACGGACCGGAGCCGCAGACCCGCCTGCGGCGGCTGGCCATGGCCTCCCTGGCGCTGTGGGCGACGGGGATCGGCGCGGGGCGGCTCCTGGCCTACACCTACCGCTACCTCCTCATCGGCTTTCCGAACCACAACATCTGATGCCGCCCTTCCCCTCCACCCCCGATCCCTGGGAGCTCTGGGTCCGCGGAACCTGGCTGTCGGATTTCGTCCTGACCTACGGCTGGCTCTGGCCCTTGGGAGAGACCCTGCACTATCTCGGCCTTTCCATGCTCTTGGGCACGGTCGGGCTGTTCGACCTGCGGGTGCTGGGGGTGGCCAAGGCCATCCCCGTCGCCGCCCTGCACCGGCTGATCCCCTTCGGGGTGGCGGGGTTCGCGGTCAACATGCTGACCGGGATCACCTTCTTCTCAGGCTTTCCCGAGCAGTACGCCTACAACATCGCCTTCTGGTGGAAGGGCGCGTTCCTGGCTCTGGCCGGCCTGAACGTCCTCCTCTTCTACAGCGCCGCCTTCAAATCGGTGCGCCAGCTCGGCCCGGGCGAGGATGCGTCCCTTCCCGCCAAGCTGATGGCCGGGACATCGCTTTTCGCCTGGATCATGGTGCTGATCTGCGGGCGCCTTCTGACCTTCAACCGGCCGCCCTTCTTTCACTGATCCCGTTCACCCGTTGCAAACGGCTGTTCAGGCACAGTGCGATCAACGGATCGAGAAGCGGTCCGACGGATCGGGGTTTCTATGCTCAAGCACGCGGCCATCATCGGCGTCTCGGTGATCTCTGCCGTCATCGCCGCGCAGGCCGTGGTGATGCTGGCCGGCGCTCGCGCCGCCCCCGCCGTCGTGCAGTCCGTCACCACGCCTATCGCCGCGACCGCCGTGCTGGCCGAGGAACCCGCCCCCGCTCCCGCCCAGGTGACCAAGGCCTCCGACGGCCACTACTGGGCCCAGGCCCAGGTCAACGGCCGCTGGGTCAAGTTCCTGGTCGACACCGGCGCCTCCACCGTGGCCCTGACCGGCGCCGACGCGCAGCGGCTGGGCTTCGACCTCGACACCCTCAATTACGTCCACCCGGTGATCACCGCCGCCGGCAAGACCGCCGCCGCCGCCGTGACCCTGGACGCCGTCTCCATCGCCGGCGCCCGCGTGGAAAAGGTCGACGCCCTGGTCCTGCGCGACGGCCTCGCCACCTCGCTCCTCGGCATGAGCTATCTCGGCCGCCTCACCCGGTTCGAGGCCACCAAGACCGCGCTGATCCTGCGCCCCTAGCGGCTTGCCGCCGCCGCCCCTTTGGCGGAAGCTCCCCCGCGTATTCAGCCCCCGGCTTCAGAGGGGCTTGTCCTAGGGGGACACACATGGGTTTCGGGCTGATCAAGGCCGCCGCGGGCGGCGTTCTCTTCCTCGCGGCGAGCGCTGTCTCCGCATCGGCCGGCGCCCCGGCGCCGGCGCCGCTGGCCATCGAGCATCCGATCTACCTGTCGGTCTGGCTGGAGACCCCTGTCGATCGCCCCGCCGCCCAGGTCTGGGCCCGGGTCGGCAAGTACTGCGACCTGGCCGAATGGCTGCGGGCGAGCTGCACCATCACCTCGGGCAAGGACGGGGAGCTGGGGGCGGTGCGGAGCCTGGGGATCGGCGGCGGCGGCAACACCATCGACGAGATCCTCGTCGGCAAGACCGACATGTCCTACACCTACACCCAGCCCGTGCGGGTGGGTCAGCCCTACATCCTCTACCACGGCACCCTGGAGGTGAAGCCGGTCACGGCCACCACCTCCAAGATCATCTACTCCCTGGTCTGGGATGGCTCGACCCTGGCCGACGACGCGGCCCGCGAGCGCAACAAGACGCAGCGGTCCACCACCTTCAAGAACGCGTCCCTGAACATGAAGGCCCTGGCCGAGGGCCGTCCCATGCCGCCGGCCGCGCCGCCGGCCGGTCCTGCGCCCGCCGCTCCTCCCGCCCGCTGACTTAGCCGGTCGCGGCGAGCCTTTCGGGGGGCGCCGCGACCGCCGCCAGGGCGCGGTCCACCACATCTAAACCTGCGCCCGGACGGATCGACTCCGTCGTCAGGATGCGCCGCCACGCCCGCGCGCCGGGCCGCCCGGTGAAGAGGCCGAGCAAATGCCGGGTCATGCCCGCGAGGTGCTGCCCCTCGGCCAGGCGCGCGGCCATGTAGGGGCGGAACCGCTCGATCGCCTCGAAGCCGTCCACGTCCGCCGCGTCTTCGCCGAACAGCCGCCGGTCCGCCTGCCCCAGGATCTCCGGCGTGTGGTAGGCGGCGCGGCCGAGCATCACCCCGTCCACCCCCGCCGCGATGTGCGCTTCCGCCTCCTCAAGCGAGGCGATCCCGCCGTTGATGACGATGGTCAGCTCCGGCCGCTCGGCCTTCAGTCGGTACACGAGCGGGTAGTCGAGGGGTGGGATATCCCGGTTCTCCTTGGGAGACAGGCCCTGCAGCCAGGCCTTGCGGGCGTGAACGGCGAAGGTGCGCACCCCCGCCGCCGCGCATTGGTCCACCAGGTCGAACAGGGCGACCTCCGGGTCCTGGTCGTCCACCCCGATGCGGCATTTGACGGTGGCGGGCACGGCGACCGCCTCGGCGATGGCCGCCATGCAGTCGGCCACCAGGGCGGGCTCGCGCATCAGGCAGGCGCCGAAGCTGCCGCTCTTCACCCGGTCCGACGGGCAGCCGACATTGAGGTTGATCTCGTCATAGCCGAGGTCCTCGGCGATCCGCGCCACCTCAGCCAGCGCCTTCGGCTCGGACCCGCCGAGCTGCAGCGCCACCGGATGCTCGCAGGCGTCGAACCGCAGCAGCCGGTCCCGATCCCCATGCAGGATCGCCATGGCCGTGATCATCTCGGTATAGAGCCGCGCCCGCCGCGACAGCCCACGGTGGAACGCCCGGCAATGCCGGTCCGTCCAGTCCATCATCGGCGCGACTGAAAGGCGGTGGACGAGTGTCATTGCGCGGGGAGATAGTCGGAAAAGGGCGGCGGGGCCAGAATGGACACCTACCCCGCCCTGAGGCTTGACTAGAACATAAGCGGAACTTTAAGCTCTACTGGGAGGCGACAGCGGTGGGCGCGAATGTTTCGGTTCTTCTACGAACGCAAAGTGCTGAAGAGCATCGAAAAGAGCGGCTTGGCCCTCGTGTTCGACGATGGCGGCGAGGATCACCCGCCTTACGCTTATACCACAGGCCTCTGGGACAGCGCGGGGTCGCCGGAACTGGTTGTGTTCGGCCTGGGAAAGGATTTGGCGAGCGGCGTGTTCGCCCGCGCCTTCGACGAGATGAAGAGCGGTGCGCTTGTCCTGTCGGACGGCGCGCGCTGGTCGGGCGTCATCGCCAACTTCGACTGCAAGTGGCGCCGGGTCCACCCGACCCAGCTCACGACCGAGCGCTTCGGCACGGCCCTGTGGTATCGCCACCACAGGAGCGGTCGGTACGACGACCTCAACATGTACCAGCTGGTGTGGCCGGACACGGCCGGACGGTTTCCATGGGACGAGGGTTGCAGCGTCGAAGCCCGAATGGACCAGATGCCAGCCTACCTCCCGCGCGACGAAGACAACCCCAACGCCTGGTGGGAAACGATCGCGAGGGAGGTAGGCTATCCTGGGTAGGCGCTACCTGGGGCGGGTTTTCGAATTGGGATCTCTGGAGGCTTCCTCCTGGTAAAGGCCCACGTGGCCGGCCCCAGAAGCTAGAGCGGCCTTTGACCAGGTCGGGGTGCCATACCAATACCGCTGAGCGACATTATACTGGCGCTCCCCGGCGTAAGGTCCGTGAATGCGCCCGTGCATTTCTGCAGACATTGGCTTGATGTTCATCGGCTGGTTCTTGATCACGTCGGGCACGTATTTCCCCCAGCCGTTCTGGGGAATGGCCCAATGATGGCCGTGCTCGAAGGGTTCGAAATACCCGCGCCTGCCCATCCACTTACGCGTCGCATTCCAAGGGTGCGAGCCCGTTCGTTTAAAGGCGCCCTTTGCAGCGGCGCCCGCTATCGCCTTGCCCGGAATAAGGTCCGAGACGGCCAGAACGCCATTCAAGCCTGCACCTAAATAATCGCCCTCTTGGAGATCGGCCAAGGCTTCACGCCCGGAACCCCACACTGGGATGAGCGACTCCACCTCCCCCGGATGGCCCACCTTCGGACCGTTCTGGAACCCTTCGAAAGCCTCGCGAACATCATCGACAACCGGAATCCGGCCTTCTTCCTTGGCGCGCATCTCGCGCACCATGTTGTCGTAGACCCCTCCCGAACCGCTGACGCCCGGACGCGACTTCCCTATTGGCTGACCCGCCATTCACCCACCCCGTGATTTTGAAATTCGACTGGACGAGGCAGGAACGAAACAGGCGCCTCGGCGCAACCGCTACTCGGCCAACGCCTGTCTCAGGATCGCAGAAAACATCGGGTTGATTAAGAACAAATGGCGAACACGAGCGATATGTGCTTTGCTCCGTTACGTCATCAACGGCCGGTTTGTCGGATCGGCTAGAGTTCGCCCGTCCTAGGATCGGCGCAACAAACGGGAGGACGCCCATGGCCTATGTCGACGGTTTCGTGCTGGCGGTGAAGAAGGACAGGCTGGACGATTACAAGAAAATGGCCGCCACCTTCGGCTCGGTCTGGAAGGACCACGGGGCGCTCTCCTATGTGGAGACCGTCGGCGAGGACACGCCCTACGGCAAGACGACCTCCTTCCCCCGCGCGGTCATGGCCACGGAGGACGAGGTGGTGGTGTTCTCCTGGATCACCTACGCCTCGAAAGCCGACCGGGACGCCATCAACGCCAAGGTCATGGCCGACCCCCGCATCAAGCACGACCCGAACGACCACCCCTTCGACGGCAAGCGCCTGATCCATGGCGGGTTCGAGACCTTCCTCGAGCTCTGAGAAGCAGCGGCCCCTTGCAGCGATAGGGGCTTGACGGCCGCCCTGCCCCGCGACGCTATGAGGAACAACAACAACGTCCGGGGAGACGACGATGCGGCGCGCGATCTAGCCTTGGCTGCGGCTCTGGCAGTGGCCTGGGTCAACCCGGCCGCGGCGGCGGAAGCCTGCAACCGCGCCTGCCTGAAGGGCATGGTGGACGCCTATCTGGCCGCCCTCCTGAAGCACAGCCCGGACGGCCTGCCTCTGTCGAGCAAGGTGCGCTTCACCGAGGACATGAAGGACATGAAGCTGGGCGAGGGCCTGTGGAAGGGCGCCTCGAAGATCCGCCCCTATCGCCAGGACTTCATCGACCCCCGGACCGGCCAGGCGGGCGCGCACGTGATCGTCGAGGAGAACGGCCAGCCGGTGCTGCTGGCGCTGCGCCTGAAGGTGGCCGATCGCAAGATCACCGAGGTGGAGACCCAGGTCAGCCGCAACAGGGCCGAAGGGGTGATCTTCGATCTCGACGGGCTCGTCGCGCCCCAGCCGCTGATGAATCGCCTGCCCACGGCCGCCGAACGCAACAGCCGCGACCAGCTTATCAAGGTCGCCGGCAGCTATCCGGCCGGGCTGAAGGCCAACAGCTTCGTCACCGCGCCCTTCGCCGAGGACGCCTATCGGTTGGAGAACGGCAGCTGGATGGCGGGGGACAACTGCACCCGAAACCCCGCGTGCAAGGTCATGCGCACCCAGCCTCTTGGCAGCGGCCCCCGGCCGGGCTTCCAGGACCGGCTGATCCTGGTGGACGAGGAGCAGCAGATCGTCTGGCATCGCATGTCGTGGGCGCGCGGCGAGGGCACTCGCCTGGTGGTCTGGGAAGCCTTCAAGGTGCTGGGCGGAAAGTTGGTGGGCGTGGAAGCCTTCATGAGGCTGGCTCCCCTCGCCTCCACCTCGGGCTGGGGCTGACGCTCTACTCCCCAAACACCGGCTTCGGCGGATAGGCCGTCTGGATGCTGAACTCCTCGATGGAGCGGATCTTGCCGTCGACCACCTTGAAGATCTCGCCGACGTAGTTGGCGTAGGCGGGTGGGCGCTCGTTGTGGGGGATGTAGAACATCGCCACCCCGACGCCGCGGGCGACGTCGATCACCGGGAAGCGGCGGTTGACCACGGTCTGGCCGGTGACGGTGTTCATGCCCTCGGGGCAGGGCCGGGCGCCGGAGCCGAAGTCCCGGTTGTTGGTGGTCTTGGCGCCCATGGCGAAGCGGTCGCAGCGGTAGCCGAACACCGTCTGCTTGTCGTCGTGCTTGGAGAGCGCCTCCAGGTAGCCGTCGACCAGGCGCAGGATTCCCGCGCGGGTGGAGCGGCGAGGCGGCGGGACCACGGCGTCATAGATCAGGTCGGCCTCGATCAACTGCTCGGGCTGAAAGGTGCGGCCGGGCTTGCCGTGGTTGAAGATGATCTCGCTTTCCGTGATGCGCCGGTTCTTCACCTGCAGCCGCACGAGCAGGGCCGCGACCCCGTCCGGCCCGTCCGCCGCCCCGGCGGAGATCACCTCGCCGGTGGAGGGGTCGGCCAGCAGGAACCCCGGATAGACCTTGGAGACCTGGCGCCAGGCGTCGCTGTCGCCGAGCTTCACGGCCTGGACGTTCTCGCCGGCCTTCAGGGTGGCCGCCACGGGCAGGCCGCGCGGGCTGTGCTTCACCAGGGCGGCCAGATAGGCCTGCATGACGCCGGTCAGGCAGGCGCGGTCGCAGAATGGCGCCGCCGCCTTGGCCGCGGCCGGGCCGGCGAGGCCTGCCGCCAGGGCGAGCGCCGTCGCGCCCTTCAGGAACTGAGAGATCGTGCGATGCAAGCCCATGTCTGTCGCCCCCCGGCGTCTTGTCTGGGGCGAGCCTACACCCGATGGGGAAAACCGGAACGCTCCCTTGCGGCGCTAAGGGCGGCGGCGCAATCTGGCGGAAAGATCAGGGAGGACGCACCATGAAGAGGCTTATGGCGATCACTGTTGCGGCTCTGCTGGGCGCGCCCGGCTTGGCGGCGGCGGCCGACCTGACCGGCGCCTGGACGGTCAAGACCAATGTGGGCGGGATGGAGTACATCGTCGCCTGCAAGATGGCCCAGGCGGGCGCCGCCCTGACCGGGACCTGCGGCCTCGCCGACGGCAGCGACAAGCCCTCGCCCCTGACCGGGACGCAGACCGGCTCGGACGTGGCCTGGGGCTATGACGTGGATTTCGGCGGCAACCCCCTGCACGTCGACTTCAAGGGCAAGCTGACCTCCGACACGGCCATGACCGGCGCGGTGGACGTGCTGGGCATGGGCGGCGACTTCAGCGCCGCCAAGTCGTAAGCCGCGCCGTTGCCCCGGCGCCGGGCCCCGCCTAGGCTCGCGCCAACAACTGGGGAAACGCCATGAGAGTTTTGCCGATCGCCATCGCCGCCGCCGTCCTGCTCGCCGCCGGCGCCGCCACGGCCGCCGCGCCCGCCAGTGTGGCCGGGACCTGGGACATCGACACGGTCACCGTCGGCCGGACCATCAAGATCGAGTGCAAGCTGACCCAGACGGGCGCGGCCCTCGGCGGCATCTGCGGCCTTGCGGGCGCGACAGGGGACGGGCTCTCGCCGATCGCCGACACGGTCGATGGCTCGAGCGCCAAGTGGAACTACGAGGCCAAGCTCGGAACCAACACCCTGAAGATCGCCTTCGACGGCCAGGTCAGCTCGCCTACGGCCATGAGCGGGACCATGGACAACACCGGCAACAAGAGCGCCTTCACGGCGGCCAAGCGCCCGTGAAGCCCTGACCGCCGAAGATGGCGCCTCCGCCAGGCGAACCCAGCTTCTTCGCCACCCCCGCCGATTGGCGCGCCTGGCTGCAGGCGAACCACGCCACGGCGGAGGCGCTCTCCGTCGGGTTCTGGAAGCGGGAGACCGGCAGGCCCTCGATCACCTGGCAAGAGAGCGTGGACGAGGCCCTGTGCTTCGGCTGGATCGACGGGGTGCGCAACCGGATCGATGACGAGGCCTACCGCATCCGCTTCTCGCGCCGGAAGCCCGGCAGCATCTGGAGCCGGGTCAACATCGGGCGCTTCAAGGAGCTCCAGGCGGCGGGCCTCGTCGCCCCGGCGGGCCAGGCGGCCTTCGACGCCGGCAAGGAGAGGACGGACCACTATTCCTACGAGAACGCCCCGGTCGAACTGACGCCCGAGGAGACGCGGCGGTTCCAGGACGCGGGCGAGGCCTGGGCGCATTTCCAGGGCTTTCCGCCGTCCTACCGCCGTCCGGTGCTCTGGCGGGTGACGAGCGCCAAGCGCGCCGAGACCCGCGCCAAGCGGCTGGACGAGCTGATCGAGGCCTCCGCCGGGGGCGAGCGGATCGCCTTCATGAAGTCGCGCTCGAAGCCCTGAAGGGAGAGCGCGTCAGGCGAAAGTGTGAGCGGTTTCGCCGCCCGGACGCGCTCTAAGATTTTAAAAGATAGAGCCTTTCTAACGGATCAGATGAAGCCATCCGATCCTGAAAGGCTCTAGCCGCCCCCGCGCGCGTCGGCTTAGATGACAGAACAACGATAAGTCAGGGAGCGGCGTCATGGAGCAGGTCGAAGGCAAGGTCGCCTTCATCACCGGCGGCGCCTCGGGCGTCGGCTTCGGCATGGCCCAGGTGTTCGCCAGGAACGGCATGAAGGTGGTGATCGCCGACATCCGGCAGGACCACCTGGATCAAGCGATGAGCCACTTCGGGTCCACCAACGGATCCGTGCATCCCATCCTTCTCGACGTCACCGACCGGGCCGCCATGGCCGCCGCCGCGGACGAGGTGGAGCGGGTGTTCGGCAAGGTGCACCTGGTCTGCAACAACGCCGGCATCAACCTCTTCAACGACATGGCCGAGGCGTCCTACGACGACTGGGACTGGGTGATGGGGGTCAACCTCGGCGGGGTGATCAACGGGGTGAAGACCTTCATCCCCTACATCAGGAAGCACGGCGAGGGCGGGCACATCGTCAACACCGCTTCCATGGCCTCCTTCATCGCCGGCCCCGGGGCGGGCATCTACACCGCCTCCAAGTTCGCGGTGCGGGGCCTGTCGGAAGCGCTGCGGTACAGCCTGTCGCCGCACGGGATCGGCGTGTCGTGCCTCTGCCCCGGGCTGGTGAAGAGCCACATCTACGACAGCGACAAAATCCGCCCCGAGTCCCTGATGGACACCGGCCAGAAGGAGAATCCGGAGTTCAAGGAGCGCCTCGCCAAGGTCCACGACTTCGGCATGGAGCCGGAGGAGGTGGGCGAGAAGGTGCTGGCGGGGATCAGGCGCAACGACCTCTACATCTTCCCGCACCCGGAGTTCAAAGACGAGCTGGCGGAGATTTTCGACGAGGCGCTGGAGGCCCTGCCGACCGAGGCGGCGCCGGCCGAGCGCCTGGCCTTCGAGGTCGGCCGCCGCGCCTTCAAGGAGAAGGCCAAGGCCGGCCAGTACACGGACATCCGCGACCGGCTGAACCCCAAGTAGCGCTGTTCACAACTGCCGAAATCTGCCGCACATAGCCCCGCTGCGAGGCCGGGCGCACGGCCCGAGGGAGAGTATCGATGAAGGTCTGGGAAATCGCCAAGGGCGTCATGGGGCTGCAGGCGCTGCGGCAGGCCGAGCGGCCGGACCCTGTCGCCAGGGCGGGCCAGGTAGTGGTGCGGATGCACGCGGCCTCGCTGAATTATCGCGACCAGGCCGTGCTCAACGGCGGCTATCCCGGCGGCACGCCGACCGGCGACGTCATCCCCCTGTCGGACGGGGCGGGCGAGGTGATCGCGGTCGGCGAGGGCGTGTCCCGCCTCAAGGTCGGCGACCGGGTGGTCGCGGGATTCAACCAGGTCGATCCGAAGGGCCCGCCCTCCGGGCCCCGCCTGCCCCTTGGCGCTCCGCTCGACGGGGTGCTGACCGAGAAGATGGCCTTCTACGAGGACGGGGTGGTGAAGCTGCCCGACGCCCTTTCCTACGAGGAAGGCTCCTGCATGCCCTGCGCCGGGGTGACCGCCTGGCACGCCCTGATGGCGGCGGGCAAGCCGATCAAGCCGGGGGACTCGGTGCTGGTGATGGGCTCGGGCGGGGTTTCGCTCTGGGCGCTGGAGATCGCCAAGGCCGCCGGGTGCCGGGTGATCGCCACCACCTCGCGGGCGGACAAGGCGGCCAAGCTGAAGGCCATGGGCGCGTCGGACGTCATCAACTACCGGGACAATCCCGACTGGGACAAGGCGGCCATCGAGCTGACCGGGGGCAAGGGCGTGGACGTCATCGTCGAGGTCGGCGGCTCGGGCACCCTCGGCCGCTCGATCAATGCGGTGGGCGCGGGCGGCAAGATCACCCTGATCGGCGTCCTGACCCACTACGAGAACGGCAAGCCCGCCAAGGTCGAGAACCCCAGCCCGCACGGCCTCATGTTCAAGGGCGCCAGCCTGCACGGGGTCTTCGTCGGCGACCGTTCGATGCTGGAGGGCCTGACCCGCGCGGTCGAGGTCAACCGGCTGAAGCCCGTGATCGACAAGGTGTTCGGCTTCGACGACGTGCTCGGCGCCTTCCGCCACGCCCAGTCCGGCGACTTCATGGGCAAGATCGTGGTGCGGATCTAGGCCCCATTCGCGACCTAAAAGGCACCACCCCGCCGGCTTGATGGGCCGCGGCAAGCTCGGCACGCTCCCCCCGTCGTCTCGGGGGGAATGCATGCCGATCCTGCGCCTGGCCGCCGCCATGCTCGCCGCCCTCTTCTCGCTCTCTGGAGCGGCGGCTGCCGAGGGTCCGTTCCCGACGTTCAAGGCCGACGCGACGCTGAAAGGATCCAGCCTGACCGGATGGCGCCCTCTCGGCCCCGCGGGCTGGCGCATGGACAACGGCGAGGTCGCGGGCCCGGCCGGGGCAAACGGATGGCTGGTGCTGGACCGCAGCCTTCAGGACGTGGGCTTCGCGGCCCAGGTCCGCTGCGCCGCCGGCTGCCAGACCGGCGTGCTGCTGCGCGCGCAACCGACCCCCGACGGCGGGAAGAAGGGCGTCTTCCTCTCGCTGACCCAGGGCGACGTCGCCGCCTATCGCGTCGTGGTCGACGCGCAAGGCAAGATCGCGAGCCGGGAGCGCCTACCCAACGCCGACGCCAACGGCGCCATGCTGCGGATGGCCCCCGTCCCAGCGCCGCGACCGGCCCCGCCCCCGGGCGCGCCTCGGCCCGCCGGACCGCCGCGTCAGGCGCCGCCGCCGGGGGTAGCCCTGCCCATGACCCAGCCGTCCAACGACCTGATCCCCGACGGGTGGAACCGCATCGAGGTGTTCATCGACGCCAATGTGATCCGCTGGTTCGTCAACGACGGCAGCGTGATCTTCAACATCGCCATCGCCGACAAGGAGACCGACGCCTTCGGGCCCATCGCCCTCTACTCCGGCGGCGCGGGCGGCGCCCGGTTCCGGGGTGTGGCCTACAAGGACCTCTCGCTGAAGACCGCGCCGAAGGAGACGGTGTCGAGCCGCTTCCGCATGCAGCGCCTGTCGGAGTTCTTCTATTCGTGGTCGGCCACGGCCGCCGACTTCAATCGCGACGGCGTGCTCGACGTGGCCACCGGCCCCTACATCTACTTCGGGCCCGACTACACCACCTCGCGGGAGGTCTATGTCGCCCACCCCTTCCATCCGGCGGAGGACTTCCCGGGCGCGCCCTACCGGCGCAATCCCGAGCTCTACCCCGACAACGCCTGGATCGTGCACGCCGGGGACTTCACCGGCGACGGCTGGCCCGACGTCCTGACGGCGGACCATGCGGCCGGGGGCGTCGCCACCCTCTACATCAACCCCAAGGGCGAGCCGCGGCGCTGGGACAAGGTCACGGTGCTCAAAGCCATCGAGATCGAGGTCTCGCTGATGCGCGACATCGACGGGGACGGGAGGCCCGAGCTGGTCTACGGGGCCGAGGGCTTCGTCCGCTACGCCAAGCCCGACCCGGCCAATCCGACCGGGCCGTGGAAGGTTGTCTCCATCTCGCAGTCAGGGCCTTGGGGACACGGCCACGGGATCGGGGTCGGCGACATCGACGGCGACGGCAAGATGGACATCGTCACCGCCTGGGGCTGGTGGCGCCAGCCGGCCGCCGGGGCGGACTCCGGGACCTGGGAATATCACCCGGAGACCTTCGGGCGCTGGGACCGCTCCGAGCCGGGCGGCGGGGCGATCGCAGTCTATGACGCGAACGGGGACGGGCGCGCGGACATCGTCACCGGCCTGCAGGCGCACGGCTTCGGCCTCGCCTGGTTCGAGCAGAAGCGCACTGGCGGCAAGATCAGCTTCGTCCGCCACATCATCATGGACGGCCCCGCGGGCGCCAACGCGGGCGGCGTGATGTTCACCGAACTGCACGGCTCCACCAGCGCGGACGTGGACGGCGACGGGGCGCCCGACTTCATCGTCGGCAAGCGCCACTGGTCCCACCACGACAGCCAGTACGACCCCGACGTGGACGGCCCGGCGGTGCTCTACTGGTACCGCACGGTGCGCGACCCCAAGGCCCCCGGCGGGGCGCGGTTCACGCCCAACCTGATCCACAACCGGTCGGGGGTGGGCTCGGACGTGCTGGCGGTCGACCTGAACAAGGACGGCGCCGTGGACGTGGTGACGAGCACCACGCGGGGGACGTCGATCTTCTGGGGAAGCAAGGCGAAGCGGACGAAGCGCTGACACTCTGCCCCCTTTGGGGGAAGTGTCCCGAGCTTGCCTCGGGACGAAGGGGGCTGAAGGGCGCTGCGCCCCAAAGCCCCCTCAGTCGCCCCGTGCGGGGCGACAGCTCCCCCAGAGGGGGCGCAGTGATTAGTTCACGTTCCGCCCGGTCCCGCCCCAGTACCGCGCCCGGATCGCCTTCTTGTCGGGCTTGCCGGCGGGGGTCTTGGGGATCTCGGGCCAGACCTCGACGGACTTGGGGGCCTTGACCCCGCCGAGGCGCTGCTTGGCGTGGGCGATCACCGCCGCCTCGTCCACGGACTGGCCTTGGGCGGCGACCAAGATGGCCTTCACCGCCTCGCCCCAATGGTCGTCCGGCACCCCGATCACGGCGCATTCGCGAAGGCCCGGCAGCTCCAGCAGGGCCGCCTCGACCTCGGCGGAATAGACGTTGAAGCCGCCGGTGA
The DNA here is from genome assembly GCA_947474395.1 of Caulobacterales bacterium. Taxonomy (GTDB): domain Bacteria; phylum Pseudomonadota; class Alphaproteobacteria; order Caulobacterales; family Caulobacteraceae; genus CANJID01. The sequence continues at coordinate 96,922 of CANJID010000001.1, read as the reverse complement.
CGATCATGTCCTTCTTGCGGTCGACTATGTAGATGAAGCCGTCCGCGTCCCGCCGGCCGACGTCGCCGGTGTGGTGCCAGCCGAAGGTGCGGATCGCGGCGGTCGCCTCCGGCAGCTCGAAGTAGCTGTGGCTGACCAGGGGCCCGCGCACCACGATCTCCCCGGCCTCGCCGTCGGGCAGCAGGTTTCCGTCGTCGTCCATGATCCCGACCCGCACCGGGTATGAGGGCCGCCCGCAGCTCGCCAGCCGCTCGGGATGGTCCCCGGCGGCGGCGGCGGCGACCACCTCGGGCGCCAGCCAGGTGGTGATCATCGGGCTCTCCACCTGGCCGTAGGACTGGGCCATGCAGGGGCCGAACACCTCCACCGCGCGCTTGAGCTTGTCGGGCGAGACCGGCGAGCCGGCCAGCAGGAACACGCGCAGGCTGGAATAGTCGAAGTCGCGGACACGGGGATGATCGAGCATGGCGTAGAGGGCGGTGGGCGGCAGGAACATGTGCGTCACGCGATGGCGCTCGATGTGCTCCATCACGCCCAGGGCGTCGAAGCCCGGCATCACCACCGCCTTGGCCCCGAAAGACATGCAGGCGAAACAGGTCGGGCCCGCGGCATGGGTCAGGGGAGCGGTCGCCAGCACCACCGGCTCGATCCCGTCGCGCTGCCAGTACCGATTGGCGATCTCCAGCATGGTCCCCCAGCCGAGATTGGTCACCCGCATGCCCTTGGAGGGGCCCGTCGTGCCCCCCGTCGGGAAGATGCCCACGAGGTCGTCGAGGTTGCCGAAGGCGTCGGCCCAGTCGGGGAGCGTCGTCCCCTCCCCTTCGGCCATGAATTCATCGAGCGACGGGAATTCGCCGTCAGCGCGGTCGATGCAGACCAGGTGCTTCAGGCTGGGAACCGTCGCCTTCAGCCGGCGCGCGTCCTCGGCGTAGGTCGAGTGGTAGAACAGCCAGGCCGCCCGCGTGTAGTTCATGTAGGCGGCGTTGGCGTCGAAGGCGTTGCGGGCGTTCACCGGCGTCCAGACCGCCCGCGCCCGCCACAGCCCGAGCAGGCACACCATCACCCCCCAGTGGTTGGGCGAATAGAGCGCCACGGGCTCCTGGGCCTCGATCCCCCGCGCGGTCATAGCCGCGGCGATGCGATGGCTCAGGCGCTGCAGCTCGCCGTAGGTGATGCGGGTGTCGCCCTCGACCACGGCCTCGCGGTCCGGCTGGACGTCGGCGACGCGATCGAAATAGTCGATGGTCCGCATTCAGCCCTGCCGCTTCAACTGGACCAGGGCGTCAGGATAGCGGCGCGACACGGGCGCTGTCGCCTCGCCCAGCTCCACGGTCCAGTCCCCCGAGCCCTGCCGCCGCAGGCCGGTGAGACGGGCGGGATTGACCAGCCAGGAGCGGTGGGTGCGCACGAACCCGGACCGCTCCAGTTCGGCCTGCACCGCCGCCAGGGTAGTGCGCATCAGAGGCCGCCGGCCGCCTGCCAGGACGAACTCGACATAGTTGCCGGCCGATCTCGCCGCCACGATGTCGGCGACGGACGTGCGGATCAGACGGGCGCCGTCACGGATGTCGAAGGTCTCCGCCGAGGTCGGGGCCCCGCGATGGGCCCGGCTCCGGCGCGCCACCCAGAACAGAGCAGCGAAAATGGCGTAGGTCAGAAGGTCCTTGCGGAACTCATAGACGAAGCGATCGGCGAAGGGGCCGGTGCGGTAGGCCGCGCCCGCCGCGGCGTAGAGGCCCTGCCGAAGGGCCAGCATCCCCACCACGTGGACGGCGCTGAAGACCAGCACCGCGCCCGCGTGGATCGCGAGCAGGCGACCCCAGAATGACGCGCCGCCCTTCGGGTGTCCGGACTGGGCCGCCACCGTGGCGACGCCCGGCAGCCAGGCGAGCAGCACCAGCATGACCGAGCTGGTCGCCTCCCAGACCCAGGGCTCCCAGGGCGCCGCATGGCGGTTGTCGGCCAGGGCGGTCAGGCCGTTGACCACGGTCGCCCCCGCCAGGAGCAGAACGATGAGCAGCCAACCCTTCACGAACTCGCGGCGATCGAGGCGACGGGCCGGGCGGCCGTCCGTCCCATCGGGGGCGCCGTCCGCCCCATAGCTCAGCGGGACCCATCCCGGAACGGGGTAATGGGCCGGAACATTGGACGCCGCAGAGTCACTCATGCCCACCATCTCGCCTGTTCAGAACCGCCCCGTTTCGCCCCGTCGTCCGGACCTGGACGCGCTGCGTGTGGGCGCCTTCCTGCTGCTGATCCTCTATCACCTTGGCATGTTCTACGTGCCCTGGGACTGGCACGTGAAGAGCGCCCACGTGACGCCGGCGCTCGAGCCCCTGATGGGCGCGCTCAACCCCTGGCGACTGACCCTGCTGTTCGTCATCTCGGGCGCGGCCACCCGGTTCATGGCCGGCGGCGTGTCGACCGGGGCGCTCATAGGGCGCCGCTCGCAACGCCTCCTGATCCCCCTGGCGTTCGGCATACTGGTGGTGGCAGCGCCGCAAAGCTGGGCCGAGGTGGTCGAGAAGCAGGGCTACCCTGGCGGCTTCCTCGACTTCTGGCCGCGCTACCTCGGCGCCGACCGGAGCTTCGGGCTGATCCTGCCGACGTACAACCACCTGTGGTTCGTGGCCTATCTGTGGGCCTACACCATGGTCGCCGCCGCCGCGCGGCCCCTCGCGGGCTGGGCTGACAGGATCGGCGCGCGGCTGCTCTCGGGCGCGGGCCTGTTCCTCGTCCCGCCGCTGGCCTTCGGGCTCTATCGCGCCACCGCCGGACGGGCCTGGGGCGAGAGCCATATCATCTGGGCGGACGGCTACGCCCACCTCCACTACGGGACGTCGTTCATGCTCGGGCTGGTGCTGGCGCGGCAGGACCATGCCTGGGCGCTGATGCGGCGCTTCCGGCTGGCCTCGCTGATCGCCGCGGCGGGTGTGCTGGCGGTAGGCCTGTCCATCGCGGGCCGCGTGGAGAACCTTCCCGGCTGGCCCGGCGGCGCCTTCGCCTTCCTGCGCGAGGCCTACGCCTGGGCGGCGATCTGCGCCCTGTTCGGCTACGCCAACGTCCTTGTCCGCACCGGCTCGCCGCTACTGACCATGCTGTCGGAGGCGATCTTCCCCGCCTACATCATCCACCAGACGACCATCGTGGTCGCCGGCCACCTGATGAAGCCGCTCGCCTTGCCGGCGCCGATCGAGGCGGGAGTGTTGCTGATCCTCACCGCCGCCAGTTGCGCGGCGGCCTATGGGCTGGCGCTGGCCGTGCCGGCGCTGCGCCTCCCGCTCGGGCTGAAACCGCTGCGAAAGTCGCGGACCTGAGATCACCCCCAACGGGCGTGCTCGGGGCCGGGGGCGAAGGCCTCGTCGGGCCTGCCGGTGCGGGACATGGCCAGGGCCTCCCTGACCGCGGGGCGGGCCCGGATGCGCTCCAGCCAGGCCATGGTCCTGGGCGCCGCGTCCTCGTTGCAGACCTCCGGCGCCAGCTTGGGCAGGCAGTTGACGAAGGCGAAGGCGGCGATATCGGCCATGGTGTAGCGCTCCGCCGCCAGCCAGTCGGACTGGGCCAGGGCCTCCTCGATCTTCTCGACGGTCAGGGCCACCTTGCGGCGGGATTCGGCGAGATCGGCCTTGCTGTAACTGTCGGTCAGGGCCTGCTCCCAGGCGACGCGCCGCTCCGGGTTCTTGAAGCGGTCCAGCACCGAAGCGTCGTTCAGCCTCCGCTCGCGCAGGGCCGGGACCAGGTAGGCCTTGCAGCCGAGGGTGGCCACCCCCGGCGCCGTGCGCTCCCCTAGGAACCGGGCCCAGACCCGCACCTTCCAGTCACCCTCCGGATCGCCGGGCCGCAAGGGGGCGTCGGGGAAGGCGTCGTCCAGATATTCCAGGATGAAGAAGGATTCGGTGATCGCCTGGCCTTCGTGGACCAGGATCGGGCCTTCGGTCTCCGGGTTGTTCTCAGCCTCCAGGTTCAGGGCAGGCAGCCTGGCCTCGCCGGAGAAGTCGGTGGGATCGAGGTAGCGGCTCTCGAAGGCCAGGCCCTTTTCCTTCAGGGCGATCAGCGTCTTCAGCGAAAAGGTGTTGGGCTCCCAGTGGTACAGCTCGAGCATGGGGCGCCCTCCTTAAGCGGACTGCTGGGACGGGCGGACCAGATGCTTCAGCCGCTCGGTGGTCATGGTCTTGCCGCGGGCCCAGGCGCGCCGCGTCGCGGGACGCTCGGCCATCTTGTAGAGCCACTCCATGGTGCGCGGGGTCTTCTCCGCGCTGACCGCGCCGAGCGGATTGGCCGGCATGAAATAGACCAGGTTCATGGCGTTGATGTCGGCCAGGCTGAAGGTCTCGCCGGCCAGCCAGGCGTGCCGGGTGAGTTGCTCCTCCATCAGCTTGGCGCCGTAGCGCACCCGGCGGGCGGACTCGGCGAGCTCCGCCTCGCTGAAGGTGCCGTAGATGGCCTTGGTCCAGACCACCCGGCGTTCGGGCAGGGGGATGGCGTCGATCTTCCGCTTCAGCTCCTCGGGGTCGCGGTCGCGCACCGACGGACCGATGAAGGCGTTCCAGCCGATCATGCTGGCCGAGGGGGAGTAGAACTGGTCGAGGAATTTCATCCACCAGCGCATCCGCCAGCGCTCGACCGGGTCCGTGGGGCGTAAGGGCGGGCCGTCGAAGGCCTCGTCCACGTACTCCATCATGGCGGTGGATTCGTAGAGCATGCGCCCGTCGTGAACCATCGCGGGGATGGTGCCGTTCGGGTTGATCTTGAGGTAGTCCGGCGAATGCTGGTCGAAGTTCAGAAGGTCGATGTAGCGGCTTTCGAACTCGACGCCCTTTTCCTCGAGGGTGAGGATGGGTTTGCCCGAATTTGCATTCGGCTCCCAGTGGTAGAGCGTCAGCATCCTTGTCTCCCGGAGACGAAAACCCCCGCCCGCCGCGAACGGCAGGCGGGGGCTGAGCCGTCTAAAGCTTCATCAGAACGGTCTTGCTTTCCGTGTAGAGATCGATCGCCGCCGCGCCGTTCTCACGGCCGATGCCCGACTGCTTGAAGCCGCCGAAGGGCAGGTTCGGATCGACGATGTTGTGGGTGTTGACCCACACCGTGCCGGCCCGCAGGCGACGGGCCAGCTTGTGCGCCACCGAGACGTCGCGCGACCAGATCGAGGCGGCGAGGCCATAGGTGGTGTCGTTGGCCACTTTGAGGATGTCGTCGAGCTCGTCGAACGGGGTGGCCACGACCACCGGGCCGAAGATCTCTTCCTTCACCACGGTGTTGTTGGCGTCGCAGTCGGTGAACACGGTCGGCTGCACGAAGTAGCCCTGGTTGCCCATGCGCACGCCGCCGGCGGCGACCTTGCCGCCCTCGGCCTTACCCTTCTCGATGAAGCCGAGCACGCGCTCGAGCTGGGCTTGAGACACCAGCGGACCAAGCTGCGAGGCGGGGTCGAGGCCGGCGCCGAGCTGGATCGAGCTGGCGGCGGCGGCGAGGCCTTCGACGACCTTGTCGTAGATGTTCTTCTGCACGTAGAGGCGCGAGCCGGCGGTGCAGACTTGGCCGGAGTTGAAGAAGATCGCCCCGGCGGCGCCGGCGACGGCTTCATCGATGGCCACGTCGCCGGCGATGATCACCGGGGACTTGCCGCCCAGCTCCAGGGACACGCGCTTCATGGTGTCGATGGCCGTGCGGCCGATCCACTTGCCGGTGGCGGTCGAGCCGGTGAACGCGATCTTGTCGATGTCCGGGTGCTCGACGATGGCCGCGCCCGCGGTCTTGCCGAAGCCGGTGATGATGTTGACCACGCCGGCGGGGTAGCCGGCTTCCATGATCAGTTCGCCCAGGCGGATGGCGGTGAGCGAGGTCTGTTCGGCGGGCTTCAGCACCACGGTGCAGCCGGTGGCGAGGGCCGGGCCCAGCTTCCAGGCGGCCATGACCAGGGGGAAGTTCCAGGGGATGATCTGGCCGACCACGCCGACGGGCTGGCGCAGGGTGAAGGCCTGGTATTCCTCGCCCGGCATGCCGCAGGAGACGTCAAGGGTGTGGCCGGAGATCTTGGTGGCCCAGCCGGCCATGTAGCGCAGGAAGTCGACCGTGCCGGCGACGTCCACCACGCGGGCGAAGAACACCAGCTTGCCGTTGTCGAGGGACTCCAGCTGGGCGAACTCTTCGGCGTTCTGCTCGATCAGGTCGGCGAGCTTGAGCAGCAGGCGCTCGCGCTGGACGGGGCGCACCTGGGCCCACTCGTTCTCGAAGGCGCGGCGGGCGGCCGTCACGGCCTTGTCCACGTCGGCCTTGCCGCCGGAGGCGAGCTGGCAGATCACCTGCTCGCTGGCGGGATCGATGGCGTCAAAGGTCTCGCCGCTGGCGGCGTCGACCCACTGGCCGTCGATCAGGAGCTTCTGCTTCTTGGAAACGAACTTGCTGGCGGCGTCGCCCAGTCCGCTGATCTTGGTCATCTGGTTCATGATTCAGGTCTCCTAGGGTTCGCCCCTCGCGGAGCGCGTCTGCTGGACATCTCGGCTGGACCGGCGCCTGGCCGGTTCACCCTCCCGATTGGTTTTTTGTTGGCGCGCCCGTGGCCGGTTCAAGGGCTCGGGACGAGCAGCGTCGATCAGTCCAATAGCAGACGAAGGCGTGGGCCGCACGCCTCCCACTCGCCGGAAAGCCCTGGGGGGCGCCTAGGTGCGCCCATACAGGTGATCAACGATAAGTCTTCCGTGGTGAAAGTCGAGTCCGAGCTGCAGGCTTTGCGCAATCCGTTCGGCCCGATCGACGAACAGGGCCGCCGCCGGGGCGGGGCAGACCTCCGTCGCGGTCTGGCGGAACAGGGCCAGCCAGCGCTGGAAGTGCGCCGCCTCGATGGGGAGCGGCGCGTGGGCCGCCATGGGCGTGCCGTGATAGCGCCCGGTCATCAGCGTCACCGAGGACCAGAAGTCGTACATCTTGGCCAGGTGTGGACCCCAGTCGCCAGGGATGTGGCGAGCGAAGATCGGGCCCAGTTCCGGGTCCACCCGCACCTTGTCGTAGAAGGCGTCGACCAGAGTGCGGATCATGTCCTCGGTCACGCCCAGGGGCGTTCCCGGCGCCAGGGCGGCGCGGCGGGAAGCTACTCGGAACTCGTCGGAGGCATCGGACACGCCGCCGATGTAGGCGGCGTGTCCGGACCACGCAACTCAGGGGAAGTACGGATCACCAGAGCGCGTCAGGCGAAAGTGTGAGCGGTTTCGCCGCCCGACGCGCTCGAAGGATCAAGCCGCGGCTTGGCGGATCGCCTGCTTCAGGGCTTCCGGCGGCTGGGCGCCCGAAGTCGCCAGCTTTTTGTTGAAGACGAAGAAGGGCACGCCGGTGACGCCGCTCATCGCGCCGCGCTGGGCCTCGCGGTAGGTGGCGCTGATCTCCTGGCTGTCGGCCAGGAGCTTGCGGGCCGTGGCCTCGTCCATGCCGTTCTCGCCGGCGATACGGACCAGGACGTCGTCGTCGTCGATGTTCTCGCCCTTCACGAAATAGGACTCGAACAGGGCCCGGTTCATCTCGTGGGTGTGCTCGCCGGCGTGGCGCAGCAGGGTGTGGGACTTGGCCGTGTTGTAGTTCATCGGCTGGCGGGCGACTTTCAGGTCCACCCCGGCGCGCGCGGCGGCGCCCTCGAGCTGGGCCCAGGCGGCAGCCGGGTCGCCGCCGAAGCGGTCGCGCAACCATTCGCGCAGGTTCACCCCGCCCTCCGGGGTGTTGGCGTCGAGCATGAAGGGGTGGTGGGTGACGGTGGCCTCCACCTCGCCCTCCAGCTCGGCCAGAGCCTTGTCGAGCTGGCTCATGCCGATGAAGCACCAGGGACAGACGATGTCGGAAAAGACGTCGATCTCGATCTTCTTCATAGGGGGACTTACTCCGCTGCGGCCGTTTCGGGAGCGCTGGCGTGCTCCAGGGCCTTGATGTCGGCCGCATCGAGCTTCAGCTCGGCGGCCTTGAGGATTTCGGTGAGTTGTTCGAGGGAGGTGGCGCTGGCGATGGGGGCGGCGATCTTGGTCATCAGCCAGGCCAGCGCGACCTGCGCGGGCGTGGCCTTGTGGCGGGCGGCGACAGAATCGAGCGCCGCGAGCACGCCCAGACCCCAGTCGTTCAGATACTTCTTCACATGGTAGCCGCGGGCGCGCCCCTCAAGGTCCTTCTCGGAGCGGTACTTGCCCGTCAGGAAGCCGGCGCCGAGGCCGAAATAGGGGATCACGCCCACCTCGGCCGAGGTGCAGTAGTCCGAGAGCTCGCCCTCGAACTGGGCCCGTTCCACCAGGTTGTAATAGGGCTGCAGGCTCTCGAAGCGGGGAACGCCCAGGCGCTTCGAGACGGCTTCGGCCTCCCGGAGTCTGGCGGCGGTGTAGTTGGAGGCGCCGATGGCCCGCACCTTGCCCGCCTTGATCAGCTCGGCGTAGGACGAGAGGGTCTCGTCCAGGGAAGTCTCCTCGTCGTCCCGGTGGGACTGGTAGAGGTCGACGTAGTCGGTCTGCAGGCGGCTCAAGGATGCCTCGATCGCCTCGTGCATGTAGCGGCGGGACAGGCCCTTCTTGCCCGGCCCCATCTCCACGCCGAGCTTGGTCATGATCACGACCTTGTCGCGCTTGCCGCTGGTCTTCAGCCACTCGCCGATCACCCGCTCGGACTCGCCGCCGACGTGGCCGGGGATCCAGCTGGAATAGACGTCGGCCGTGTCGATGGCGTTGAAGCCCGCATCGACGAAGGTGTCGAACATGCGGTTGGCGGTCGGCTGGTCCACGTTCCAGCCGAACACATTGCCGCCGAGAACCACCGGCGCGATCCGCAACTCCGAGCGTCCCAGCCTGCGCAGTTCCATCAATAGGCTCCATCCGCCGCTTCCGGGGCGGCGAAAACCGGTATCGGTTTTGCCCCAGGCGCGCTAGTCCCGCGCCCATGCGAGCCTGCGCGATCATCGAGGCGGCGTGGCGGGACCCCGTTTCGGTCGCCGCCGCCTTCGCGGACGAGGACCATGCGGTGTGCCTCCTGTCCGACGGCGGGCGGGATGCGCGCTGGAGCTACCTTGCCCGCTCCCCCTCAGGTGTCGCCGACATTCCCCCCGGCGACCCGCGCGATCCCATCGCGGTCGCCCAAGCCATGCTGGGCCCGCGCCTGCCGGCCCGCGCCGACGGGCCGCCGTTCCAGGGCGGACTGATCGGCCTGGCGTCGTACGAACTCGGCGCGCGGCTGGAGTCGCTGCCCCTGGTCCCCGCCGAGGGCTGGCCGGACCTGAGCCTGGCGTTCTATCCGGCGGTGCTGGCCTTCGATCACGCCAAGAGCCGCGTGCTGGCGCTGGGCCGGGGCGAGGACGACGCGGAGGCCGAGAGCCGGGCCCGCGACGCCCTGTCCTGGCTGGGCGCCTCGGCCGCCCCCCGCAACTGGTCGGGGCCGCTGGCCGAAAGCTACGCCGCCACCGAGCCGCCGGAGACCTACGAGGCCGCTGTCGCCGAGGTGGTCGAGGCCATCGCCGCCGGCGAGATTTTCCAGGCCAACATCGCCCGCACCTGGACCGGGACCCTCTCAGCCGGGATCGCCCCCTTCGACCTCTTCGCGCGCCTGGCCGCCACCAGCCCCGCGCCCTTCTGCGCCTACTGGCGCCTGCCCGGCCGGGCCGTGGTCTCCAACTCGCCGGAGCGGTTCCTGAAGGTCGAGGCGGGCAAGGACGGGCTGATGGCCCTGACCCAGCCGATCAAGGGCACCCTGCCCCGGGGCGCCACCCCGGCCGAGGACGCGCGCCTCGCCGCCGCCCTGGAGGCCAGCGCCAAGGACCGGGCCGAGAACCTGATGATCGTCGACCTGATGCGCAACGACCTGTCGCGGGTCTCCATCCCCGGATCGGTCAAGGTCCCGGAGCTGTTCGTGGTGGAGAGCTACGCCAACGTCCACCACCTGGTCTCCACCGTCATCGGGGCCCTGCAGCCCGAACGCGACGCCCTCGATCTCTTCGGCGCCGCCTTCCCGCCGGGCTCGATCACCGGCGCGCCGAAGATCCAGGCCATGAAGGTGATCGCCCGCTACGAGAGCCGGCGCGGACCCTATTGCGGCAGCCTGTTCTGGGCCGGCGTCGACGGCGCCTTCGACTCCAGCGTGCTGATCCGAACCGCCCCCTTGCGCGAGCTGGACGGCGCCTGGCGCTTCGAGGTCCGCGCCGGCGCCGGCATCGTCGCCGACAGCCGGCCGACTGCCGAGCGAGACGAGACCGGCGACAAGGCCGCCATGTTCCGCAAGGCCCTGACGGAGGCCGCCCCATGATCCCGATGGACGACCGTGGTTTGCTTCTCGGCGACGGGCTGTTCGAGACGGTGCTCGCCAAGGCGGGGGAGTTGATGCTGTGGGACCGGCATATGGACCGGCTGGCGCGCGGCTGCGCGGCGCTCGGCCTGCCTGCCCCCGCCCCATCAACCTGCGAAACACAGGCGCGCGAGGCCCTGACGGCCGGCGGCCTGGCCGACCAGCGGGCGGCGGTGCGAGTCACCTGGACCGCGGGCTCCGGCGGGCGGGGCCTCGACCGGCCCGAAGCCCCCTCCCCCCGCCTGATCGTCGGGGCGGTGCAGACGCCGCTTCTGTCCTCGCCGGTGCGGCTGGCGACCAGCACGGTGCGGCGCAATCCGTCCTCGCCGACTTCCCGGCTGAAGACCCTCGCCTATCTGGATCAGGTGATGGCGCGGAGCCAGGCCCGCGCCGCCGGGGCCGACGAGGCGGTGATGCTCTCCACCGACGGACGGGTCGCCTGCGCGGCGGCCGCCAACCTGTTCTGGATCGAGGGGCGCGAGCTCTTCACCCCGTCCCTCGACTGCGGCGTGCTCGACGGGACCATCCGCGGCCTCCTGATCGAGCGGCTGGGCGCGCACGAGGTCGCCGCCGACCCGGAAGTTCTCGCCCGCGCTGAGGCGGTGTTCCTGACCTCGAGCCTGATCGGCGTGCGCCCCGCCTCCGCCCTGGACAGCGCGGCCCTGGCCGACCACCCCCTGATCGCCCGCGCCCGCGCGGCCGTCGCCGAGGCGATCTAGCCCATGGCCCCCACCGTCGCCGTCATCGCCCCTGGGGCCATGGGCGCCGCCGTGGGCCGGCGGTTGGCCGTCAACGGCGTGCGGGTGCTGACGGTGCTGGAGGGGCGCGGCCCCGAAAGCGCCCGGCGGGCGGCGGAAGCGGGCATGGTCCCCGTGGAGCTGGAGGCGCTCACGGGCGCGGACATCATCCTGTCCATCGTCCCACCGGGGTCCGCGCACGAACTGGCCGAGCGCCTGTTGCCGGTGCTGGCGAGGGCGGAGGCCAAGCCCCTCTACGCCGACTGCAACGCGATCAATCCGCAGACGGTGAAGCGGGTCGAAGCCGTCGTCACGGCGGCCTACACGCCCTTCGTGGACGCGGGCATCATCGGCGGGCCGCCGGCCGTGGACGGGCGCTACACCCCGGTCTTCTACGCCTCGGGGGACGCGGCGCCGCGCCTGGCAAGGCTCAACGATTACGGCCTGGACGTACGCCCCATCGAGGGCGGCGTCGGCGCGGCGTCGGCCCTGAAGATGTGTTACGCGGGCCTGACCAAGGGCACGACCGCCGTCGCCACGGCGGTGATGCTGGCGGCGGTCAGGGCGGGCGTCGACAAGCACTTGCACGCCGAACTCGCGGCCAGCCAGCCATCGGCCCTCAAGCGCGCCGAGGTGCGAATCCCCGACATGCTGCCCAAGGCCTACCGCTGGGTGGCCGAGATGGAGGAGATCGCCGCCTTCCTCGGCCCGCCCGGCGGCGACGGCATGTTCGAAGGCGCGGCCCGGCTCTACGAGCGCATGGCCGCCGACCAAGCCGGCGGCGGCGCGGAGGTGGAGGCGTTGCTGGGGTTTTTGGGAATGGGAACGCCGTCGACGGAATAGCTCCCTCCCCCTTGTGGGGAGGGTGGACGCGAAGCGGACGGGTGGGGGCCGCCGCTCCACCCCATCCGTCACGGCTTCGCCGCGACACCTTCCCCATCAAGGGGAAGGATCAGTTGGCCGAATCCCTGGCCCGCTTACGCCTCCCGCCCAACGCCTCGGGGCGGTTCAGGGCCTTGCGGTACTCGTCGCGCTTCTCGTGGATCGAGGCGATGACCAGGCCCATGGGGATGCCGATGTCCACCAAGAGGGCCTCAGAGAGCTGCAGGCTGGCCTCGATGGTTTCCGGCACCACGTCGCTGGCCCCGAGGCCGTAGAGGCGGCCCGCGTGGCGGGCGTCGCGGGCCCGGGCGACGATGGTCAGGTCGGGGCGCAGGCTGCGGGCGCCGGCGACCACCGCCTCGGTCGCCTCCGGCGCGTCCATGGTCACGACGATCGCGGGCGCATTGGCCAGGCCCATGCGCTTGAGGAACTCGGTGTTGGCCGCGTCGCCGAAGTAGATTTCCTTGCCGGCGCGGCGTCCCGCCTCGACCGACCGGGGTGTGCGGTCGACCGCCCGCCAGGCGATCTCATGCACGGTGAGCATCTCGCCGATGAGTTGGCCGACCCGGCCGTAGCCGACGATCAGCACCTGCGGAGGCCCGTCGTCGTCCGGCAGGGTCTCGTTGCGCAGCGCCGCTCCAGCCATGCGCCCGGCCATCTTCCCGCCCAGGCCGATCAGGAAGGGCACCACGAACAGGCTGAGAGTGGCCGAGACCAGCAGGGCCTCGCCCACGGCCGGATCAACCAGGCCCGAGCCGATCGCCTGGTTCAGGATCACGAAGGCGAACTCGCCGCCCGAGGCCACGGCCAGGGCGGTTTCCATGGCCGGCGCCTGCTTCAGCCCGAAAGCGCGGCCGAGGCCGCCGGTGATCACCGTCTTCAGCAGGATCAGCCCCGCCGCGACGCCGAGGGTCATGAGCGGCTTGTTGGCCACCGCCGACAGGTCGAGGCCGATCCCCACCGAGACGAAGAACAGGCCGAGCAGGAGGCCCTTGAAGGGCTCGACCTTCACCTCGACCTCGTGGCGGTACTCGGTCTCGGCCAGGAGGATGCCGGCCACGAAGGCGCCGAGGGCCATGGAGAGCCCGGCCGCCGCCGCCGCCAGCCCGGTGCCGATGACGATCAGCAGGGTCGCGGCCATGAACAGTTCTTCGGAGCGCGCCCGGGCCACCGACTTCATCATGGGGCGTAGGACCAGCCGCCCGATCACCACTATGGCGGCGAGGCCCGCCGCGGCGGGCGCCAGGGCCAGCAGGTCCGCGGGAGTGAAGCCGCCCTTGTCCCGGCCGAACACGGTCAGGGCCACCAGGATCGGCGCCACGGCCAGGTCCTGGAACAGCAGGATGGCGAAGGTCGCGCGGCCAGAGGCGGAATGCAGGCGCCGGCGCTCGGCCAGCTCCGGCATGACCAGGGCGGTGGAGGACAGCGCCAGGGCCGAGCCTATGGCCACGGCGGTGAGGAACGGCTGGCCCGCGAGCATGACGAGGCCGCCGATGGTGACGGAGGACAGGATGACCTGGGCGAAGCCGAGGCCGAACACCATCCGGCGCATCAGTTTCAGCCGCTCCCAGGAGAGCTCCAGCCCGATGGTGAAGAGCAGGAACACCACCCCCAGTTCGGCGAGTTGCGCCACCTCCTGAGGGTTGCCGACGGTGATCGCCCCCAGCCAGGGAAACTGGTCCGCGAGCTGGGCCAGACCGAAGGGCCCCAGCGCCACGCCGGCGCCCAGGAAGCCGAGGGTCGGGCTGATCTTCAGCCGCTTGAACAGGGGCACGACGATCCCCGCCGTGGCCAGGAACAGGACCACGTCCTTGTAGTCGGCGGGCGATACGCTGCCTGCGGCCATCCAGTCTCCTCTTCGGCCCCTAGTCTCAGCGGCTTCGGCTTCCTAAGGTAGTGTCTAATTCGGGGGAGGCGCTTTTGAGGCTCAGTACGGATCGCATCATCACCACCCACGTGGGCAGTCTGCCCAGGCCGCAGTCGCTGGTGGACGTCCTGCTCAAGAAGGACCACGGCGAGGCCATGGAGCCGGGGGTGTACGAGTCCACCATCGCCCATGCGGTGGACGAGGTGATGCGCCGCCAGACCGAGGTCGGGATCGACATCCCCTCCGACGGGGAGGCCTCCAAGGTCAGCTATTCGACCTACATGATGGACCGGCTGAACGGCTTCGGCGGCAACAACGAGCGCCGCTCCCCGAAGGACATGGCCGCCCACCCGGAGTTCCGCGCCAAGATCGCCCGCATGACCGGGACCCAGGAGTTCCGCCGGGCCTCCTGCATCGGCCCGATCACGGTGAAGGACTGGTCCTCGCTGAAGACCGACATCGCCAACCTGACCGCCTCGGCGAAGAAGTACGGGGTGGCGGAAGCCTTCATGAACTCGGCCTCGCCGGGGCTGGTCACCGCCTTCCAGCCCAACGCCTACTACAAGACCCACGAGGAATATGTCTGGGCGCTCGCCGAGGTGATGAAGCAGGAATACGCCCTCATCATCGACGCGGGCCTGCTGCTCCAGCTCGACTGCCCGGACCTGGCCATGGCCGCCCACATCGGCTTCCAGGACCTGACGGAGGCGCAGTTCCTCAAGCAGTCCGAGATCCACGTCGAGGCGATGAACTACGCCCTGACGGGCATCCCCGCCGAGAAGTGCCGCTACCACATCTGCTGGGGCAACTACGAAGGCCCCCACGACTTCGACATCCCGGTCGAGAAGATCATGTCGATCATCCTCAAGGCCAAGCCGGCGGGGATCCTGTTCGAGGGCGCCAATGCGCGGCACGAGCACGAGTGGATCCATTGGCGCGACGCCAAGATCCCGGGCGACAAGGTGCTGATCCCGGGGACCCTGGATTCCTGCTCCAACTACGTCGAGCACCCCGAGCTGGTGGCCCAGAGGATCGAGCGGTACGCCGAGATCGTCGGGCGCGAACGGGTCATCGCCGGCACCGACTGCGGCTTCGGCACCTTCGCCGGCTACGGCAAGATGGACATGGACATCAGCTACAAGAAGCTGCGCTCCCTGACCGAAGGCGCCGCCATCGCCTCCAAGCGCCTGTGGGGCAAGGCGGCGGCGTAAGAGGCCTTCCTCGGACCCTCAGGGGTTGGTCCATCGGCGATCGAAGTCGGGATCGATCTTCAACGCCATTCTCTGGACCAGCAGGGTAGCGCAGAGCATGACGAGCGCGCCGATCTGCAGCCCATTGCTCCAGGCTAAGTCCATCGCCGACACGTACATTATGCCGTGGTTGTTGTAGGCGTACGGATGTAGCGCGTCGGGCTTGAGGGGCCGGTTCCCCGCCCAACTCATCACGAGTCCACCCCAGGAGAACCATAACCCCACGGCGACAACGCCCATCGCCTTCACGATCCGGAGGAAGAGGCGAATTTTGGGGGTCACGGGCGTCCGTGGCGGAGGCCGCCTCGGGACCATCTTCCCATCAGACCTGAGCACGGCTTGGCCTCGAGCCTCGATGCATTCGACGCCTGCAGAATACCAGACAGGCCCGACCCAGCCTACTGCAGGGCGGCCTTGGCCTCGGCGGCGATGGTCACCGCCGGGTCGGTGAAGCCGCCCTCCAGGATCAGGGCGATCTCCGGGTCGGCGTCCTTGTAGGCCTGCAGGTCCAGGGCCTTGAAGGCGGCGAGGTCGGCGTCGCACCAGACCTCGAAGCGCTCCTCGGTGCGGGGCTTGCGGTCGAACACCAGGGTGGTGGTCCAGGGCTCTGTCAGGCTCGCCGGGTCCTCGATGGTGATCGCATCGCTCATGGTCTTGCCGTCGGCCGACCAGGTGAAGCGCTCGACCGTGTGGGTGGTGGGGGTGCGCGGCACGGGTCCGAGCAGGGTCCCCCGCCCGATGAAGCCGACCGTGTCGACCACCAGGGTCCTGCCCTCCCAGCGGCCGATCGAGTGGCCGTTGAAGCTGGGATAGACGTCCGGCGAGTGCGCCTTTTCTTCCAGGTAGATGGTGTGCGGCTGGTTGTTCATCTCCGTCTCGAAGATGAAGGTGATGCGCCCGAAGCCGCCGAAGACCTCGAAGGGCGAGCGGATCTGGTACATGTTCGGCCCGCCGTTCTGGCCGCACAGCATGCCGGAAACCTCCCGCACATAGCCCGCCTTCTCCGCCGCGCGCTTCTTCAGGTTCCGTTCCGCCACCGCCGGGGCGAGCCTGGGGGCGGGCAGCAGCGGCTTGCCGAGGTAGTAGCCGGGCTGGATCATCCACACCCCCTCGAAGTCGGGAAGTGCGGGAGCCTTGGCCGCCAGGGCCGGGCCGCCGGCCAGGGCCGCGGCTAAGAAGGCGAAGACGGCGGCGGCTCGTTCTGATGCGGTGGTCACGGCTTCTCACGCCTCGCGGTTGCGGACAGAGATTAGGCCGCAAAAGGCCGTGCGGTCTTCGCAGCCCCGCCGTGCAGGAGCTTCAAGGCGGATCGTCAGATGCGCGCAGCGGCGCCAGCCCTGGCCTAGCGCCGCTAGATGGCCGTTGAGTTAGCGGCGGCGACACAGCATGCTGCACCCAAGAACCGGGGGAGGACTGCATGTCGAAGTTGGCGATCGCTCTCGCCATGTCCGCTATGGCGCTGGGGCTCGCGGTCTCGGCCGCGCCGGCCCCCGCCCGCGCGCAATCCGAGGCGGCCACAGTGCGCCAGCTCTACGACAAGGAGCTGATCCTCGACATGATGGCCCGCTACTGCTTCGCCCTGGACGACGCGGACGGGGCGACTTACGCGGCCATGTTCACCCAGGACGGGGTTCTGATTTCGGGCAACGGCGCGAACGTCCAGAAGGGGCGCGCCGCGATCAAGGCCTATGTGGACGGACGCAAGCCGGCCCCCGGCGCCCCTTCGGCCGCGCGGATCAACCGCCACGCCTTCCACAACGCGGTGGTCGACATCAACGGCGATCGCGCCACCGTGCGCGCCTACTGGACCACGACCTCCAGCGCCGGCGGCGGGGCGCCCGCCCTCGCATCGATGGGGCGCTACCAGGACACCCTGGTGAAGCGGAACGGCAAATGGCTGTGGACCGAGCGCCGGATCACCACCGACATGACCGCAGCCCCGGCGGCGGCGCCCGCGCGATGAGGACCGTCCTCGCGCTCGCGGCCTTGATGCTCGGAGTCTGGGTGGTCGCCCTGCCCGAAGCCGCGTCCGCCGCCGAGCCCCGCACGACGGCGGAGATTGTCCGGCACATGGCCGACCGGAGAGCCATCCTCGAGCTGATGGGCCAGTACGGCCTCGCGCTGGATTCCGCGGACGGCGAGGGCTACGCCGGGCTCTTCACCGACGACGCGGTCATAATCGCCGGCGACGGGACCGAGTACCGCGGCCACGCCGCCCTGGCGAAGATGGCGGGCACGCCCGGTCTGCGGCCTACCGCCCCCGACGCGCCCCGCCCCGCCAACCCGGTGGTCCGCCACCCCTTCTCCAACGTGACCATGCAGATCGACGGCGACCGGGCGCGGGTGCGCGCCTACTGGACGGTGGTGGACGGCACGTCCGGCGCGCCCGTGCTCCGAGCCTCGGGGCGCTATGACGACCGGCTGGTGAAACAGGGCGGCCGCTGGCGCTTCACCCAGCGGCGGATCATCAACGAGATGTCGATCTTCCCCATGACGCGCCCACCCCTGCCGAAGGACTGAGAGCTTAGGCGCCCTTCGCCTCCTCGGCCCACTTCGCCGCGCCGGCGAGGTCGCCGAAGGTGAAGAAGTGAGTGGTGACGGGGCCCAGCGACGGCTTGGCGTCCACCGCGGCCTGCACGGTGCGCAGCAAGTCCTCCGGCGTGTCGTGGGTCATCAGCTGGCCCATGGTCTCGGGGTTGGAAGTCAGCACCTTCATCGAGGCGCCGACGCCGCAGACCATGGCGTAGCGGATCAGCTTCTTGCGGTCGGTCGGACCGGCGACGCCGATACGCAGGGGAACAGTCACGCCCTCGGCGCGCAGGGTCTCGGCCAGGCTGATGACGGCGTCGGCGTCGAAGCACATCTGGCTGATGAACCAGTGGTCGATGCCCTGCTCGCGGGCGAGCTTGGCCTTGGACTGCCGGGCCTCGGCGAGGGCCTCTTCCGAGATCTTGGGGTGGCCTTCCGGATAGCAGGTGAAGCCGAGCTTCTTGACGCCATGCTTGGCGTAGACGCCACTCTGCAGGAGTTCGAAGGCGGAGGCGTAAGGGCCGGCCGGAGTATCGACGTCCCCGCCCGGGGTGAAGCAGCGGTCCACCCCCGCCTCGCCCACCAGGCGCGACAGAAGCTCGTCGGCGAGCGCCGCGCTCTCGATGTTGCGGGCGACGATGTGCGGCACCGGGATCAGGTCGGCCTGGCGCAGGGAGACGCAGACGTCCACCAGCTTCAGGGGGGTCTCGCCCGGAATCTGGGCGACGAACACTTCCGTGCCCGGCTTGAGGGACTCCTTGGCCGCGTCGACGGACTTCTTGTCGCGCGTCGTCACCTCGACGGTATAGCCGTCCAGAATAGCGAGCCTTTTCGGCTGGGACGGCTTGGCCGCCTGCTTACGCTTGAAGAGCCCGAACATGGATTTCCCGTTCCGTCTTGAATCTGCCCACGGCCGAGGCCGCGCCGGCGCCAGATAGCGAAAGACGTGGGCGGAGGCCAGTGCGCTTGTGACACGCCTTCGGGGCAAACGCCCAGGGGCGTGCTCCGGCTCTAGTCGTCCCGCTTGCGCGAGATCACGAAGGACTCGTCGTTGAACCACAGGGCGCCGTGCTTCTTCAGCACCTCGCGGGTGGCCTGCAGATAGCCGTCGTTGGTCATGGCCTGCTCGAGGCGCTGGTCCTCGATCTGGGCCACATAGGCCGCGTCGTTCCAGGCCGCGAACAGGGTCGAGGTGCCGATCGAGGCGCTGGAGTCGGAGTCGATCTCCCCCGGCAGGGTGTGCATGTCGTACTTGAAGATGGCCTTGGAATCCGAGCCGGCGACGAAGTTGTAATTCCGCGCCGCCTTGCCCAGCTCCATCTTGGTGGCGGCCAGGAGGTCGTGGCGGTTGGTGCCGAAGGGCTTCTCGTTCGGCCAGACCTTCTGCACGATCTCCAGCGCCGGGTCGTTGCCGCAGGAGTGGATGCCGAGGAGCCGGCCGCCGGGCGCCAGGGCCCGGGCCAGGGGCGCGATCACCCGCTTGGCCTTGAACGCCGTCGAGGCCCGCGCCCGGTAGGGCTGGGAGGCGATGACGAGGTCGTAATCGGCCCGGATGGCGCCGCGCTTGGGGATCACCGAGTCCAGCATGAACCGGCAGTCGTCTCGGTAGAGCACCAGCACCACCGGCTTCTCATAGACCGGGTTGCCGGTCTTGGGGCTGACGCCCGCCTTCCAGGCGTCGGCCAGGAAGTCCTGCAGGTCGGTGATCTGCTCGTCGAACTCGGCGGCGCTGTTGCCCTTCAGCGCCACTTCCTTCCAGACCATGCTGGCGGCGGCGTTGAGGTTGGCCGGCTGCAGCCACGGCGCCTCGGCGTAGTTCATGTTGGTCATGATCAGGACGGTCGCCGGATGCTCGTAGAAGCGGTCGGGCATCTTCTCCAGGGCCAGCCGCACGTCCTCGAGGCTGATCTCCTTGCCGACGATGTAGAACGGCATCTTGTCGAACTTGGAGTGCATGGTGCGCATCACGCGCGTCAGCACCGTGCCGTCGCCAACCCCCGCGTCGAAGATGCGGATGGCGGGCGGGCGCGGGTGCATGTTCTTGAACTCTTCCGCCACCCGGTGCGCCACGACCCACTTCTCGGAGCAGGTGTTGACGAACATCAGGTACTTCTGACGGTTGTCGTAGAAGCGGAAGTTCTGTTCAGGATCGAGGCCCGGCGGCGGGACCGGCGTCTTGGCCTTGGTGGTGGCAGCTGCTTTCAGCATGAATTTTTGCACCCGTTCCGCGGTGATTGGCGTCACTCGACCGCCGTACCTCAGGCGGTTCACGAACTTTCCGTCGTTGACGGCGAGCCGGCCGAAGGTGGATTCGGCCATCTCAGCCTGACGGCAGTAGTCGGAAATCGCGCGCAAAAGGTCTTCCGCGTTCATCCCGGCCGTTCCCTCATAAGAGCGCAGTCTGACGCCGCGCTTCCCCATTGATTAAGACCCAGACGATCGGGCGCGTAAAATGGAATCTCGCCCCACTCGAAAGGTGGGACGGAAAAGTGGGACGAACCTGGAGCGCGTTAGGCGAAAGTGTGAGCGGTTTCGCCGCTCGAACGCGCTCCAAATGCTAAAAATGGGAGCCTTTTCACACGGGCCGGATGATCCCATCCGACCCTAAAAGGCTCTGCGCGAAGCTTATTCGACCGGACGTTGCGCCGCCGTCTTTCCGTCGCCGCTTAGCAGCATTAGATAGGGCCGACTGACGGATCGCGGCGGGGGCCGCGGGGAGCCCGAACCCTTCAATGAAGTCCTTCCGCCTTCCCGGCCCTCTCTCGCCTAGCTTGGCCGCCTGTCTGCTGGCTTCCGCCGCCGTGACCGCCTGCGCGCCCGCGACGCACATCTCCACCCCCGACACCCGCCTGCCCGTCGCCTTCGAGACGCCCAAGGGAACGGCCATCAACGCCGCCCTGCCCGAGCAGGCCCTCGACAAGTGGTGGCTGCTGTTCGACGACGCCCAGCTGACTTCGCTGGTCGAGGCGGCCCTGACCGCCGCCCCCGACGCCCGCAGCGCCGCGGCCCGGCTCGAAGAAGCGGAGGCCGTCCGCTCGCAGGCCCTGCTGCCCTTCCTGCCCCAAGGGAACCTGTCGGGCACGGCCCGCACCTCGAACAGCCGCCAGACCACCAGCTTCGCCTTCGCCAGCCCGGGCGGCCAGTCGACATCCTACAATCTGCAGTTCAACCCGACCTGGGAGCTGGACTTCATGGGCGCCAGGCACACGGTGCGTCGCCGCGCCGACGCCGACCTCGCCGACGCCCGCTTCGATGTCGAGGCCAGCCGCCTGGCCCTCGCCGCCCAGGTGGCGAGCGACCTGATCCAGGCCCGCAGCATCGCGGTCCAGCTCGCCGACGCCCAGGACAACGCCCGCATCACCCGCAGCATGGCCGACCTCGGCAAGCGCAAGTCGGACTACGGCTTCAGTCCCACCTCCGACACGGCCCGGCTGGAAAGCACGGCGCTCAGCGGCGAGGCGGAGGTCGCGCGCCTGGACGGGGCCCTGCGCGGCGCCAAGCGCACCCTCCTGACCCTGGTCGGGCGGGGATATCAGCCGCAGGACAGCCTGACCGTCGAGCCGCGCCTGGCCGCCGCTCCGCAGGTCCCCGCCTCCACCCCAGGCGCGCTCCTGGCCCGCCGGCCGGACGTGCGGCAGGCCGAGGCCCGGCTGGAATCCCAGACCACCACGGTCAAGCTCGACAAGCTGCAACTCTTCCCCAACCTGACCCTCGAGCCGGGGATCAGCTTCACCCGCAGCTCCGGGGTGTTCGAATCCACCACCCGCATGTGGTCGATGGGGCTGGGGGCGACCGTGCCGATCCTGGACCGGCCGCGCCTCCTGGCCGAGATTCGCGCCCAGAACGCCCGCGCCGAACAGGCCGCCGTCGCCTACGAGAAGGCCGTGCAGTCCGCTTACGCCGACGCCGAGAACACCCTGACCACCCTGCAGGCGGACCAGCGCCGCGCCGAACTCCTGACCCAGGCCGAAGCGCGCTCGCGCTTCGCCTTCGACGCCGCCGACAAGGGCTACCGGGCCGGGCTCACCGACCTCACCACCCTGCTGCAGGCCGAGCAGGGCTGGCGCCAGGCCCGCGCCGCCCTGACCAATGTGCGCACCGCCAACCTCCAGGGGGCGGTCAACGCCTTCAAGGCGCTGGGCGGAGGCTGGACCCCCTCGGACGTGACGTGGAAAAGCGCCAGTTCGGACATCAAACCCGTCGCCGCGCGCTGAGCGGAAGCTTGGCCCCAAGCTTGGCCGGAGCCCGGCCCGGCCTTAGCCTTTCCGCTATCGATTCGGCCTAGGGTTGCGCGGCCTTGGTGCACTCCGCGCGAAACCTTCGCTGGAGACGGTGTGGGCGTTGAACGTTTTGCGTTCCCGTTCATTTGCTGTGAAGCGTCGCCGTTTCGCGCCGCCGGACCTGAGGGAGGGAAGATTGGTTCGAGCTCTGTCCGCCGTGGCGGCCTTCCTCCTGCTTTCCGCGAGCCCCGTCCTGGCCCAGGCTCAGCCTCAGCCTCAGGCGCAGGCGTCGGGCGAGACCCAGGCCCAGCCAGCCCCCACATCGGTCGGGATCGGCCCGACGCCGCCCGCGGGCCCGCCGCCGGGCACCGGCGCCAATCCCGATCCGTGGGAAGCGACCAACCGGCAGTTCTACGGCATCCACCAGAGCATCGACCGGGCCGTGCTGCGTCCCGCCGCCATGGGCTACCGGGCCGTCACGCCCGGGCCGATCGGCAGCGGCATCCACAACGCCATCGTCAACCTGTCCGAGCCGGTCGTGCTGATGAACGACGTGGCCCAGTTCCGCTTCTCCCACGCCATGGAGACCCTGGCCCGCTTCATGACCAATACGGTGTTCGGCATCGGCGGCCTGGTCGATGTCGCGGCCTATGGGGCGGGCGTCGCCCACCACGACAACGGCTTCGGCACCACCCTCGGCGTCTGGGGCGTGCGGCCGGGCCCCTACATCTTCCTGCCCATGGTCGGCCCCTCCACGGCGCGCGACCTGTTCGGCAAGGGGGTGGACATGGCGTCCGACCCGCTGGCCTGGACCCGCTATCGGGGCGACACGGCCGTCTCGGTGACCCGCGCGGTCGCGGGGGGGCTCGACCTGCGCGCTCGCTCGGACGACCAGCTGCAGCAACTTGAGAAGCTCTCGACCGATTCCTACGCCACCCTGCGCTCGTTCTATCTGCAGAGCCGCCAGGCCCAGATTCGCGGGGGCGACGTGGACCTCCAGGCCCTGCCTGAGTTCGAGGACGAGCCCGCCGCCACGCCTGCCGCGGCGGGCGGCGCTGATTCGGCCGGTGCGGCTCCCGCGGCCCCCGCGCAGCCCACGGGAAGCGAAGGCCCCCCCGTCGAACCAGCCGGCGCCCCGCGACCGTAGGACGCGGCCCCTGGACTGTAACGGCCGCATGACAGGGCGCGCGGCCTTGCCCCCCACCGGATTCAGATTTTTCAGCGACTTAAGCTTGAAACTGCAGTTTCCATGCGGTCTAGCTTTCGTCTTGTCACTCCGTTAATCTTGCTTTTCTATTCGATAAGAGACGGTCGGCGCGGCGCGAGAGCGTTCGGTCCCGTCGAGGCCTGGGGAAGCCTCGCGCTTCACCCTCAAAAAACGGGACTGATTCGACATGGCTTATTCCGCCGCCCAGCTTCGCGCGATGTACGCGGCCGAACACTTCGGCCTCTTCCCTGACGCCACGACCGGCGCCGCCCTGGATCTCGCGGCTTCCCGCAACGCCTCGGGCGCCCTGACGGACGAGCAGACCCGGGCCGCGGTGGTCAACACCGGCGACGGCGACACCGCCGTCGCGGCCCTCAGCTACCAGTTCTTCACCGGCTCGGCCCCGTCGGCCGCCGGCATGCAGTACCTGGTCAACTCGAACCTCAATTCGACCGACCTGAGCGACGCCTACTACAGCCGGTTCAGCTCGGATAACCGCTACATCAACTTCGCCATCAACCTCGGCGTGATGGGCGCGGGCGCAGCGACCTTCAGCACCACCTACGGCAGCCTGACCTTCGCCGCGGCGGTGGCGGCGGCCTATGACACCGTCATCGGTCCGCAGTACGTCGAATCGCAGCGCCTGAACGCCTTCGCCGCCAAGGGCGACATCGTCAGCCGCCTCGCCTACTTCACCGCCGTGGCCAGGGCGAGCCTGCCCGCCAACGCCACCGCCGCCCAGCTCGACCTGGGGATCAAGGCGGCCATGGTCGGCTACCTGATGTCCGAAGCCATGAAGGCCGACGTCGGCGTCTACGCCTCGGCGATGAACAACTTCTCCAACGCCATCATCGACGGCCGGGCCACCTACGGCGGCAGCCTCACCGCCTACGCCTCCCCGGCCTCGTCACTGACCCCCGTCGGCGGCACCTCGCCGACGGCTCCGGGCACGCCCACCGCGCCCGACCTCGGGCCGACGGTCATCAACCTGCCCGGCTCGGACCAGACCTGGAATTCCCAGGCGGACAACCGCGACTTCACCGTCAACGGCGCCGCGGGCGCCTTCAACTATACGATCACCCTCGGCAACGGGGCCAACACGGTCAACCTCGCCGGCACCACCGGTAACGACAAGGTCACCACCGGTACGGGCAACGACCTGCTCGTCTACGGCGCCAACCTCACCGCTGCTGACCTCATCAACGCCGGCACGGGCGTCAACACCCTGCGCGTCAGCGGCGCCGTCGCCGACGTCGCCTTCGGCGGCATCACCGCCGGCACCATCCAGACCCTGGACTACAGCGCGACCGGTTCGGCGGTCCTCGCCGCCGCCGCCAAGGCCGCCGGCATCGTGACCCTGACCAACAGCGGCAACGGCGGCATCACCGTCACGGCCACTGACGCCGCCTACAACGCCACGACGACCTCGTTCACGGGCGGCACCGGCAACGACACCTTCAACATGGGCACCAACCTGGCCGCTGTGGACACCGTCAACGGCGGTACGGGCACCAACACCCTGACCTTCACCGACGGCAACGGCGCCGCCACCGACATGGACAAGGTCACCAACATCCAGACGGTGACCCTGGGCAACGCCGCGACCGTCATCACCCTGCTGGACGCGACCACGGCCGCCGCCGCCACCCTGACCATCAACGGCGCGGCCCTGGCCGCCGTCACCCTGGACATCAACGGTTCGGCCGAAGCTGACGGCAAGCTGGCGATCACGACCGGCGCCGGCGGCACCAGCGCCATCGCCCTGACCACTGCGGCCCTCACCGCGGCGGCGACCGGCATCGTCGGCGGCGCTGGGGACGACACCCTCACCGGCGCGGCCGGCAATGACGTCCTGATCGGCAACGCCGGGATCGACACCATCGCGAC
Organism: Caulobacterales bacterium; assembly: GCA_947474395.1. Taxonomy (GTDB): domain Bacteria; phylum Pseudomonadota; class Alphaproteobacteria; order Caulobacterales; family Caulobacteraceae; genus CANJID01. The sequence continues at coordinate 72,047 of CANJID010000001.1, read as the reverse complement.
CAACGGCGGCGCCGACACTGTGGTGGGCGGAGCGGGCGCGGACGCCATCACTGGCGGCGGCGGCGTCGACAGCATCGCCTACATCGCCCTGGCCGCTGGGATCTCTGCCGAAGCCGGCGACAGCATCACGGCCTTCACCCGCGCCGACGACAAGCTGGTCTTCAGCTCGGACGCGACGCACTACAAGATCGGCAACGCCGACGCCGTGGTGGACAACATCACGACCAAGGCCGCTATCGCCGACGCCGCCACGGCCAACGCCGAGCTGATCATCATCACCACCGCGGCGACCACCACGGGGACCGGCGCGGCGGACATCGCCACCATCACCGCCTCGGTGACGGCGGGCAACGGCGTGCTGGTCGTGATCGAGAACAGCACCACGGGCGCCGGCGAAGTCTGGTTCGACTCCAACGGCCTGACCGCGGGCGGCATCACCAAGATCGCCACCCTGGTCGGCATCAACCAAGCCGGCGTGGACGCCTTCGACGGGACCGAGTTCACCTTCATCGGCTAGCGGGCCCGCCGGTCTCCGGCGAACCCATCTTGAGACTTCGGCATCGGCCGCTCCAACACTGGGGCGGCCGATGTTGCGTTTTGGCCTTGCCCGACGGCCACAGCCGGCGAGGCGGGCGGCGGCTTCGCCGGCCAAGCTTCACCGAACGCGCGCAAAAGCCATCTTTTGAGAGCTTAAGCGTGGATCTTTTGGCTCGAGGCCGAGGGTATGGAGTTTACGCCTTGCCCCCCAGAATAGATTCGGCCCTTAGTCTCCCAACAAGTTCGATAATCAATAATTTGGTCTGGCGTTGCCATTTGGCGTCCGGCTTTAGGCCTGGATGGAACGCTTAAAGGCTTCCCTCCAAAGGGAACGTCAGATCATGGCTTATTCTGCTGCTCAGCTTCGTGCGATGTATTCGGCCGAACACTTCGGCCTGTTCCCCGACGCCGCCAATGGCGCGGCCCTGGACGCAGCGGCGTCCCGCAACGCCTCGGGAATTCTCACGGACGTGCAGGCCCGTGCGGTGGTGGTCAATTCCGGGGACGCCGACACCGCCGTCGCGGCCTTGAACTACCAGTTCTTCACCGGCGCCGCGCCGACGGCGGCAGGCCTGACCTACCTGGTCAATTCGGCCAACAACGCCACAGACCTGAACGACGCCTACTACGCGCGCTTCAACGCCGAGAACCGATACATCAACTTCGCCATCAACCTCGGCGTGGTCGGGGACGGCGCGGCCAGCTTCAACACCACCTACGGGCGGCTGACCTTCGCCGCGGCGGTCGATGCGGCCTATGACACCATCATCGGCCCGCAGTACGTCGAAGCCCAGCGCCTGAACGCCTTCGCCGCCAAGGGCGACATCAACAGCCGCCTCGCCTATTTCACCGCCGTCGCCAAGGGCAGCCTGCCCAACGCCACGCCCGCCCAGCTCGACCTGGCGATCAAGGCGGCCATGGTCGGCTACCTGATGTCCGAGGCGATGAAGGCCGATGTCGGCGTCTACGCCTCGGCCATGAACAACTTCTCCAGCGCGGTGATCGACGGCACGGCCCGCTACGGCGGCAGCCTGACCGCCTACGCCTCGCCGGCCGCGTCCCTGTCGCCCGTCGGCGGCGGCGCCCCCGCGACCCCCACCACCCCGATCACGCCGGACCTCGGGCCGACGATCATCAACCTGTCTGCCTCGAACCAGACCTGGAACTCCTCGACCGACAACCGTGACTTCACCGTCACCGGGGCCGCGGGCGGGCCCTTCAATTACACCATCACGCTCGGCAACGGGGCCAACACGGTCAATCTTGGCTCCAGCACCGGCAACGAGACCATCACCACCGGCAGCGGCGCCGACCTGATCATCATGGGCGCCAACCTGACGGCGGCCGACACGATCAACGCCGGCGGCGGCGCCAACGTCCTGCGCGTCCTCACCGCTGTGGCGGACGCGGACTTCGGCGGAATCACAGGGACCACCATCCAGACCCTCGATCTGGCAGGCGCGGGGACCTACACCCTCGGGGCCACGGCCCAGGCGAAGGGCGTCGTCACGATCACCGACACCACCGCCGGCGCCGTCACCGTCGCTGCCGGCGCCTATACGGCGGACCTGTCGGTCAGCCACACCGCGGCCGGTAACGACACCATCAACACCGGCACGGGCAACGACACCATCGCCCTCGGCGCCACCCTCACCTCGGCCGACACCATCAACGGTGGGACGGGGACCAACACCCTGACCTTCACCGACAACGACGGCGGGGCCAACAACGACCTGAACGGCGTGACCAACATCCAGACGGTGATCCTGGGGAACGCCGAGACCAGCATCAAACTCGTGGACGCCAACACGGCGGCCGCCGCCACCCTGACCATCAACGGCACGGCCGTCGCCGTCAGCACCCTGCAGATCGACGGCCACCTTGAGACTGACGGCCAGCTGGTCATCAGCACCGGTACGGGCGGCACCGTCGTGATCGGCCTGGGCGTCGCCAACCTCACCAACGCCTCGAACGGCGCGGGGATAACCGGCGTGACGGGCGGCGACGGCGCGGACACCCTGACGGGCAACACCGGGGCCGACCTGCTGATCGGCAACGGCGGCGCCGACACCATCACCAGCGGCGGCGGAGCCGACGCCCTGATGGGCGGCGCAGGCGCGGACAACATCACCCTCGGCGCCGGCGCTCAGAGTGTCATCTTCCTGGCCCTGACCGCCGACATCGCGGCGGAAGCCGGCGACCTCATCACCGGGTTCGCCTTCGGCACGGACAAGCTGGTCGTCGCCGGGAACGCCACGCACTACAACCTCGGCAACGGCGACACGGTGGTCGACGGCTTCACCAACCGGGCCAATTTCACCGCCATGGGCGCCGTGAACGCCGAAGTGATCGTGGTCAACACCACCTCGACCACGACCGGCGGCTTCGCCGCCGCCGAGGACACCATGGTGGCTGCGGTCACGACCGCCCGCTTCCTGGTGATGGTGGCCAACACCACCACCGGCAACGCCGAGCTCTACCTCGACACCAATGGCGGAACCGCCGGCGGGACCGTGCTGATCGCCAGCCTCGTCGGCGTCAACGCGGCCGGCCTGACCGGCGTCGCCGCGAGCGACTTCACCTTCCTCTTCTGAGCGGATGCGCCCAGCGTCGGCGCAACCCATCTTCGAGACCTTCGGCATCGACCGCTCCAACCCTGGGGCGGCCGATGTTGCGTTTGGGGACCCTCACGACGCCTGCGAAACCGTGTAAGGACGGGGCGGCAAACGTGAGGAACAGCGCGGACATGGCGACGGGCGGGGACAGCGTGCTGGTGACGGGGGCTTCGGGCTTCGTCGGCTCGGCGGTGGCCCGGGCCCTGGCCGCCCGCGGCTTCAATGTCCGCTGCCTGATCCGCCAGTCCAGCCCCCGCCAGAACCTCGCCGGTCTCGACGCCGAGCTGGTGGAGGGGGACATGCGCGATCCCGCCTCCATGACCAAGGCGATGCAGGGCGCGCGCTACCTCTTCCACGTCGCCGCCGACTACCGGCTTTGGGCGCGGGACCCCGAGGAGATCGTCCGCAACAACCTGGTCGGCACGCGCAGCGTTATGGAGGCGGCCCGCGACGCCGGGGTCGAGCGCATCGTCTACACCTCCAGCGTCGCCACCCTGGACCTGAAGGGCGCGACCGCCCCCGTGGACGAGACCCGGCCCCTGACCGAGGCGGGCGCGATCGGGGCCTACAAGCGCAGCAAGGTGGCGGCCGAGCGGCTGGTCGAGCGGATGGTCGCCGAGGGCCTGCCGGCCGTGATCGTCAACCCTTCCACCCCCATCGGCCCCCGCGACGTGAAGCCGACGCCCACGGGCCGGGTGATCGTGGAAGCCGCGACCGGCAAGGTGCCGGCCTTCGTCGATACCGGGCTGAACCTGGTGCATGTGGACGACGTGGCCGAGGGGCACCTCCTGGCCTTCGCCAAGGGCAGGATCGGCGAGCGCTATATCCTCGGGGGCGAGGACGTCTCCTTGCGCGACATGCTGGCCGGCATCGCCGCCCTGACGGGGCGCAAGGCCCCCACCGTCAGCCTGCCGACCGGGCCGCTCTATCCCCTCGCCTACGCCGCCGAGGCGGTGGCGCGGATCACCGGCAAGGAGCCCTTCCTGACCGCCGACGCCCTGAAGATGGCCGGCCGCAAGATGTTCTTCTCCTCGGCCAAGGCGCAAGGCGAGCTCGGCTACACCGCCCGCCCCTATCGTGAGGGACTCGCCGACGCGGTCGCCTGGTTCGCCGCTTCCGGCTATCTGAAATGATGGCCTGGCTCTTCGCCCTCGCGACCCTGGGGATCTGGCTGCACCTGATGTTCGGGCGCGGCTGGTTCTGGCTGACCCGCGAGCGGGACGACCGCAACGAGCCGTCCGATCCGGAGACCTGGCCCGCCGTCGTCGCCGTGGTCCCGGCCCGCAACGAGGCCGACGTGATCGCGACCTCGGTGGGAAGCCTCCTGGCCCAGGACTATCCCGGCGACTTCCGCGTGATCTTGATCGACGACCAGTCGGACGACGGCACCGCCGAGGCCGCCAAGGCGGCGGCGACGGTCCAGCAGGCCGCCGACCGCCTCACCATCCTGATCGGCAAAGCCCCGCCCGAAGGCTGGACCGGCAAGCTCTGGGCTATGCAGCAGGGCGTCGCGAAGGCGGGCAATAAGCCGGCCTACCTCTGGTTCACCGACGCCGACATCGCCCATTCGCCGGATAACCTGCGCAGGCTCGTGGCGCGCGCCGAGGCCGGCGGCCTGACCCTGGTCTCGCTGATGGCCAGGCTGCATTGCGCCACCCTGCCCGAGCGCCTGCTGATCCCCGCCTTCGTCTTCTTCTTCGACATGCTGTTCCCCTTCGCCTGGGTGAACCAACCCGACCATGCTGTCGCCGCCGCGGCGGGGGGCTGCATGCTGGCCAGGCGCGAAGCCCTGGAGGCGGCGGGCGGGATCGAGTCCATTCGCCGCGAGATCATCGACGACTGCGCCCTGGGGCGGCGGATGAAGGAGCAGGGCCCGATCTGGCTCGGCCTCACCGAGCGGGCGACCAGCCTGCGCCCCTATCTGACCGTCGGCGAGATCGGGCGGATGATCTCGCGCACGGCCTTCGCACAGCTGAAATATTCGGTCTGGGTCCTGGTCGGCACGGTCATGGCCATGATCGTCACCTACCTGGCGCCGATCGTCCTGACCCTGTTCGGCCACGGCCTGCAGCAGATCATCGGCGCCGTGGTCTGGGCGATGATGACGCTCGCCTTCCTGCCCATGCTGAAGTTCTACCGCGTCTCGCCCCTCTGGGCCCTGGCCCTGCCGGTGATCGGGACCATCTACACCGGCTTCACCATCGCCTCGGCGGTGCAGGTCTGGCGCGGCAAGGGCGGCATGTGGAAAGGCCGCGCCCAGGCCATCACGGGCCCCGACGCATGACGGGCGCGGCGGACCTCGCCTCGGGCAAGGGGCACTCGGATGAGAACTTCCCCGTCGCCGGGATCGTCAAGCCGCAGCACCGGGCGCCGATCCTGGCCTTCTACCGTTTCGTGCGCGCCGCCGACGACGTGGCCGACCACGCTACCGCCCCCGCCGAGGAGAAGCTGCGCCTCCTGGAGATCATGCGCGCCAGCCTGGTCGGCGAGAGCGACGAGAACCGGGAGGGCGTGGCCCTGCGCGCGATCCTGGCCGAGCGCTCCTTGAGCGAGCAGCACGCCCTCGACCTCCTGGAAGCCTTCCGGCGGGACTGCACCAAGACGCGCTACCGCGACTGGTCCGACCTGATGGACTACTGCCGCTATTCCGCCGCGCCGGTCGGCCGCTACGTGCTGGACGTGCACGGAGAGGACCGCAGCTCCTGGCCCGCCAACGACGCCCTCTGCGCGGCGCTGCAGGTGATCAACCACCTGCAGGACTGCGGGAAGGACTACCGCGACATCGACCGGGTCTACATCCCCGCGGACGCCCTGGCGGCGGCCGGGATCGGGGTGGAAGCATTGGCCGAGCCATCCGCCTCCCCTGCCCTGCGCGGTGTGATCCGGAGTCTGGCCATCCAGACTGAGGGGCTGCTGGCGACGTCGGCGCCCTTCGCCCGGATGATCGACGACACCCGCCTCGCCCTCGAGGTGGCGGTGATCCAGCGGCTGGCCGAGAGCCTGACGCGGCTGCTGAAGGTGCGCGATCCGCTTTCGGAAAAGGTGCACCACTCCAAGCCGCAGATGGCGGGCCTCGCCCTGCTGGCGGCGGGCGGCCTCATCTTGAGGCGGCGATGAGCGCGGCCCCCGACATGGCGGCGCCAAATATCGCCTCGTTAGAGGCCAAGGTCGCCGGCTCGTCCTTCTATGCGGCCATGAAGCTGATGCCCCCGGCCGAGCGGGCGGGGATGTTCGCCATCTACGCCTTCTGCCGGGCGGTGGACGACATCGCCGACGATGGGGAGGGCAGCCGGGCGGACCGCAAGAAGCAGTTGGACGCCTGGCGCGCCGACATCGACGCCCTCTACGCCGGCGGCGACGCGGGCCAGGCGGCGTTCCTCGCCGAGGCTGTGCGGCGGTTCGGGCTGGAACGCGCGGACTTCATCGACATGATCGACGGCATGCAGATGGACGCCGACGGCGACATCGTGGCCCCGACGCTCGCCGAACTCGACCTCTACTGCGATCGGGTGGCGAGCTCGGTCGGACGCCTGTCGGTCAAGGTGTTCGGCATGGACCGGGAGCCAGGGATCGCCCTCGCCCGCAGCCTCGGCCAGGCGCTGCAGCTCACCAACATCCTGCGCGACCTCGACGAGGACGCCGCCATCGGGCGCCTCTACCTGCCCCGCGAGGCGCTGGAGCGGGCGGGCGTGCCCGTCACCACCCCGGCGGCGGTGATCGCCCATCCCAATATCGACGCCGCGGCCCGCGAGGTCGCCGCGCTCGCCCGCGCCCACTACCACGACGCCGACGCCCTGATGCGAAAGCGTCCCAAGGGGCGGCTCACCGCGCCCCGGATGATGGAGGCGGTCTACAGCGAGATCCTGCGCCGCACCGAACGCCAGGGCTGGGCCGCGCCCCGCACGCGGGTGAGCCTCTCCAAACCCCGCAAGATCTGGCTGGCGCTGCGGAGCGCGCTGGGGGGATGAGCGCCCGGGCCAAGGTCCACGTGATCGGGGCCGGGCTGGCGGGTCTGTCCGCCGCCGTGCGCCTGGCCGAACGCGGCCTTTCCGTCGAGGTGTCGGAAGCCGCGGCGCAAGCGGGGGGGCGGTGCCGGTCCTACTTCGACAAGGAGCTGGGCCTCACCATCGACAACGGCAACCACCTGGTCCTGTCGGGCAACCACGCGGTCCGGGACTATCTGGCGACCATCGGCGCGAGCGACCGGCTGGCCGGGCCGGACCGGGCGGTGTTCGACTGGGCCGACATCCGCACCGGCGAGCGCTGGCGCCTGCGCCCCAACGAGGGGCCGCTGGCCTGGTGGGTCCTGTCGCAGGCGCGCCGCGTGCCGGGAACCAGGGCAGCCGACTATCTGCAAATCGCCAAGCTCCTGCCCGCCCAGCCGGCGGCGCGGCGGGTGGACCAGGCCATGGCCTGCCGCGGGCCCCTGTGGGACCGGCTGATGCAGCCCTTCCTGGTCGCGGCGCTCAATACCGAAGCCGAAGCGTCGTCGGCCGAACTGGCGGGGGCGGTTCTGCGCGAAACCCTGGCCAAGGGCGGCGCCCACTATCGCCCGCGCATCGCCGAGCCGACCCTGGCGGCGGCCTTCGTCGATCCGGCGGTGGCCTGGCTCACCGCGCACGGCGGATCGGTGCGGCTGGGACAGCGGCTGAAGAAGCTCGACGTCGAAGGCGGCCGGGTCGTCGGCCTCGACTTCGGAGACGAGACGACGCCGGTGGCGGCGGGCGAGGCCGTGGTCCTGGCCGTCCCGCCCTGGGTGGCGCAACAGCTCCTGCCGGGCCTGTCGGCGCCCGACGACTTCCGCTCCATCGTCAACGGCCACTTCCGTATCGAGCCCCCCGCGGGGGCCCTCCCCATGGTGGGGGTGATCGGCGGCACGGCGGAGTGGGTGTTCTGCTTTCCGGGCCGCATCTCCACCACCACCTCGGCCGCCGACCGCATCGTCGACTGGGACCGGGAGCGGCTGGCCCACGCCCTGTGGGCCGATGTCGCCGCCCTGCACGGCCTCGGCCCCGACCTGCCCCCCTGGCAGATCGTCAAGGAAAAGCGCGCGACCTTCGCCGCCACGCCGGAGCAGGAGGCCAAGCGCCCGCCCGCACGCACGGAGCTTTCCAACCTGGTCCTCGCTGGGGATTGGACGCGCACGGGACTGCCCGCCACCATCGAGGGGGCGGTGCGGTCGGGGGTGGAGGCGGCCCGGCTGACGCTGAGCTGACGAGGCGACGGGAACACTCCGGCCCGCCCTTTGTTGATGGTTCTCAGGAGACCGGCTCATGAATCCCAGCGTCCTGGTCATCGCACGACACGACAAGCAGTGGAGCGTGAGCTCCGAGGGCGAGGTCCTCGTCCTGGCGGAAACCAAGCAGGCCGCCGCCGACCTGGCGAAGTCCGCCGCCGTCATCCTGAGGAGCAGCGGCAGCGCGACCCAGGTGAAGGTCGCCGGCGAGCCGCGCAGTTTCCAGGCGAAGTAGTCCCTTTCCCTCTCCCCGGTGGGGAGAGGTCGAGCAGGCGTCAGCCTGCCGGGTGAGGGGGACAGGGATACGGCCGCACCACGCCAGTCCCCCTCACCTTCCCATTCGGCTACGCCGAACGGGCCCCTCCCTCTCCCCGCCGGGGAGAGGGAAACACCCCGCCGCATTGGTCCCCGCGCTCAAATCGTGTAGCCCAAACGGGATGTACGACGCCGACCTGAACAGTCTGGACGAGGCGGTGGACCGCGCGACGGCGGGGCTGCTCAAGCTGCAGCGCGCCGACGGGCATTGGGTGTTCGAGCTGGAGGCCGACGCCACCATCCCGGCCGAGTACGTCCTGCTGCGCCACTATCTGGGCGAGCCCGAGGACCTCGAGCTTGAACGCAAGATCGGCGTGTACCTGCGCCGCATCCAGGGCGAGCACGGCGGCTGGCCGCTTTTCCACGGAGGCGCCTTCAACATCTCGGCGACGGTGAAGGCCTATTTCTGCCTGAAGATGATCGGCGACGATCCGAACAGTCCGCACATGGTGCGCGCCCGGGAAGCCGTGCTGGCCCGTGGCGGGGCCTCTGAGGTCAATGTCTTCACCCGCTTCCAGCTCGCCCTGTTCGGACAGATCGCCTGGGAGTCGATCCCCCGCATGCCGGTCGAGCTGATCCTGATGCCGCGCTGGTTCCCGGTGCACCTGTCGAAGATGAGCTACTGGGCGCGGACGGTGATCGTGCCGCTGCTGGTCCTGACTTCGATGCGGCCCCGGGCGAAGAACGCCCGCGGCGTGGGCGTGCCCGAGCTGTTCCGGGCCGCGGGCGCCCCGCCGCCGCCGAAGAAGCCCACCCACCGCAAGCGCGAATGGATCGTCATCTTCGGGATCATCGACGCGATCCTGCGGGTGGTGGAGCCGCACTTCCCCAAGGCGACGCGCAAGAAGGCCATCGCCGCCTGCCGCGACTTCGTGGTGGAACGGCTGAACGGGGAGGACGGCCTGGGCGCCATCTACCCCGCCATGGCCAACACCGTGATGATGTTCGACGCCCTGGGTTACGCCCCGGACCACCCCCACCGCGCCATCGCCCGCAAGGCGGTGGAGAAGCTGCTGGTCGTCCATGAGGACGAGGCCTACTGCCAGCCCTGCGTCTCGCCGGTGTGGGATACGGGCCTCGCCGCCCACGCGCTTTTGGAGGCCGGGGGAGAACCGGCGACCAGGGCCGTCGAGCGTGGGCTGGATTGGCTCGCACCCTTGCAGATCCTCGACGTGAAAGGCGACTGGGCCGAGCGGCGCCCGGACGTGCGCCCCGGCGGCTGGGGCTTCCAGTACGCCAACCCCCACTATCCGGACGTGGACGACACCGCCGTGGTGGTGATGGCCATGGATCGCGCCAAACCCCTGCTGAAGGGCGACGCCGCCCGCTTCGACGAGGCCATATCCCGCGGCGCCGAATGGGTGGACGGGCTGCAGTCCAAGGGCGGCGGCTGGGGCGCCTTCGACGCCGACAACACCTACCACTACCTCAACAACATCCCCTTCGCCGACCATGGGGCCCTGCTCGACCCGCCGACGGTGGACGTCTCGGCGCGCTGCGTCGGCATGCTGGCCCAGCTCGGGCGGGGGATGGAGGACAGCGTCACCGCCGAGGGCGTGGCCTATATCGAGGCCGACCAGGAGAAGGACGGAAGCTGGTTCGGCCGCTGGGGGGTGAACTACGTCTATGGCACCTGGTCGGCCCTGGCCGCCCTCAACGGCGCCGGCGTTCCTCCCGAAGCGCCACCCATGAAGCGCGGCGCCGCCTGGCTGATCGCCATCCAGAACGCGGACGGCGGCTGGGGCGAGGACTGCGACAGCTACAAGCTGGACTATCGTGGCTACGAGCCGGCCCCCTCCAACGCCTCACAGACCGCCTGGGCGGTGCTCGGCCTGATGGCGGCGGGCGAGGTGGACCATGAGGCGACCGCGCGGGGGATCGAGTGGCTGCGCGCGCGCCAGGAAGCGGACGGCCTCTGGAGCCAGGACCACTACACCGGCGGCGGCTTCCCCCGCGTCTTCTACCTCCGCTACCACGGCTACCCGAAGTTCTTCCCGCTCTGGGCCCTGGCGCGGTATCGCAACCTCAAGCGGGGGAATACGAGAGCGGTGGTTTGGGGGTTGTAGGGCCGGCTCAGGCCTTGGCGGGCTCTCCGGCGGCGTCAGCGGACCCCAGCCCCCGCGGCTTCGCCCTCAGCGTGAACATCGCGCGGTAGCTCTTCCAGTAGGCCACGCACAGGACCAGGTTCGAGATCAGGGCGGCGTCGCCGTAGATGGCGGCGATGGAGGTCATGCCTTCCAGGGGGCCGTCCCAGTAGAAGACGCAGAACGAGACCGGCAGGCAGATGACCACCGCCAGGGGCGCGTAGAAGCCGGTCAGGACCATGACCCCGGCGATGAACTCCACGAACTTGACGAGGTCGAACAGGTGGCTGTCCAGCAAGGCGTGGATCAGCTCGTTGCTCAGCGGCTGGCTCCCCATGGGCTGGGGGAACAGCGGGTAGAAGTGGTTGATGCCGGCGATCGTCATCCAGCTGCCGAACAGCAGGCGGAAGAACCAGATGGGATACTTCACGGCCGCTTCCTTCGTATTACGATGGCGCCTGCGCGCATTTATCAACGCTCAGGTTAGGCGAGAAGTCTTCGGCCTGTAAATGGCGCCCGGGGCGGGCCAAAAATATTCGCGACGACTCGCAAGGCCGCAGCAAGGATTGGTGACGCAACGCCGCAACGCGGGCTGTTACTCAAACTACCAGGTATCGGCCGACCAAGCGGCGCGGCCCGGGCTGGTGGGGAATGGAGGCAAGCCAGGCGCGGCCTGCCTCCGAAGGACCCCTTAGAGCCGGGCGGGCCGACGTCTAGCGGGACGCGACGGGACCACCGCCGTCCTTTTCCAGCGTCACGTTCACAGGGTTCGGGGTGAGGTCGAGCATCGCCCCGGAGCCGACGTCCACCGCCGCGCCGATGATGCCCCCGACGAGAACATTTCCGGCCATGCCAGCGCCGCCGCCGCTGCCAACCTTATTGGTCACGTGGACGCTAGCCGGCTTGTAGCCATCCTTGGTGATCTCCGCGGTGAACTCCGACTTGCGCGGCATCTTGAGCGCGCAAGGAGTCGAATCGCAGAAGAAGCCGTTCGTGGTCTTGACCTTGGCGCCTGGCGGCGAGGTGTTGACCTCCCACGCTGTATTGGTGCCCCTGGTTACGGTTGCACAAGCGCCAAGCGACCCTGCGGCGACGACAAGCGCCGTCACCCGAAAAAGGCTACGCATTTTCTGTTTCCCCCCAAGGAAAACTGCATTTTGCAGTCCTTCAACCCTAGGGTGAAGCTTAGGTCCCGTCTAGCGGAGGTTTAGTCGGGAACGGACCCCCTCTACACCGAAACGGCCGCCGCAAAAAAAATTGCGGCCAGGCTCTTGAAGCCGTTTTCGGCCTTTCTATCTCGCTAGCCGCCGGGCGCTTTTCGGGGCCCGGTGTGTCAGGGGCGCGCGCGTTCCAGGCGCGCCCTCAGGTCCAACTTGCTCGTTCGAGGAGATGGAAATGAGAACGGCATTCGACTTCTCTCCCCTGTACCGGTCGATGATCGGCGTCGACCGCCTTGCCGACCTCGTGGAGACCGCGATGCGGTCCGACGAGGCGGGGAACTGGCCTCCCTACGACATCGAGAAGACCGGCGAGGACAGCTATCGCATCAGCCTGGCCGCGGCCGGTTTCGCGCCCCATGAGCTGGAGATCACGGCGCAGCCGAACCTGCTGGTGATCGCCGGCCGCAAGGAGGGCGGCGACCAGGACGGCCGCGCCTTCCTGCATCGCGGCATCGCCGGGCGGGGCTTCGTGCGGCGCTTCGAGCTGGCCGACTATGTGGCGGTCAAGGGCGCGCACTATGCGGACGGGTTGCTGTCCATCGACCTGGCGCGGGAGGTCCCCGAGGCGTTGAAGCCGCGGCGGATCGAGATCGCCGGCGCCGAGGCGAACCGGATCGAGCGCCTCGAGCGCCCGACCGGGCGCAAGGCGGCCTGAGCCATGCCGGTTGTGGAGGGATATCGCCATGACTCTGCAGAAGATCCGCAAGCTGGAAGCTATCGCCGACCTGTGGCCGCTGGCTCTGATCGCGGTGCTGGCGGCGGCCCTGGCCGTCGGCCTGTTCTCCCCCGGAGACGCCGCCGCGGCGACGGCTACGACGGGGGCGACGGCGGCCCCAGGGACCCCTTTGGCGGCGGCGCCGCGGCTCGCTCCTGGGGTCAAGCCGCAGGCTGGCTATGAGGCGCCGACCGAGCGGCTGATGGTGGCCAACCCCACGCCGATCTTCAGCGACCTCGACCACACCAGCGCCCAGACCGGACGGCTCGACACGGTCGGGGCCCCGGTGACGGTGCTGGCCAAGGTGAAGGGCTACGACTGGCTGCTGGTCGGCAAGGACGGCGTCGGCATCGGCTACGTGCCGCGCTCGCTGCTGACGCCCAGGGGTTAATCCGCCCCGACAAAAGAAGAGGGGCCGGGTTCGCACCCGGCCCCTCGCTGTTTTCAGCGGCGCTTTTCAGCCCCGTTTGTCAGGCTGGTTCGCCGTACTTGTTGGCTTCCGCCTGGCCCTTGCCGATCAGGCCCCAGAGGGCGAAGAGGGCGCAGGAAGCGAGGGCCGCCAGGGTGACGGCGACCTCGATCTGGGAGCCTCGGCTCGCGATCCGCAGGTAGATGCCGCCGGCCACGAGCACGACGGGGACGAGGAGCAGGATGGCGCTCTTGCCCATGTCGTGCAGGCGACGGGCGTGCAGCACCAGGGCCGGCGCCAAGAGCACCAGCAGGCACCACTGGCCCGTGCGGCCGCGGGTGTAGAAGCCGTAGACCGCCATGGCGAGCAGCAGGACGAGCAGGGCCGGAACGAACAGCTTCTGGCCGGTGCGGCCCTTCGGGTTGGCGAAAAGGGTGTCGAAGTTCATGTGTCCGTCCTCCCTCAAGCTTCGCCAAGGGTCGGTGCATACCGAGCCAGGACGCCTTTGTAGTAGTCGACATAGGCCAGCATCAGCAGGCCGTTGAGCGCGAACGCCACCAGGGCCAGAAGCGCCCCGACCGGCTCATGCTCCAGCACCACCGCCCAATAGGCCGCGCAGGTGGAGACCGGCATGAGGGCGCAAAGAGCGAAGGGCGTGAACACGCCGGCGAGGACGAGGGCGCCGCCAATCAGCTGGATGGCGTAAGCCACGTTGATCAGGCTGGAGTGGTTGAAGGCGGCCATCAGCTGCACGGCGAGGGGCTGGGTGCCGACGGGTTCGGCGAACAGGCTGAAGGACCCGGAGAGGGTCCCGAAGTGGTTGACGCCGTTGACGAGCATCCAGGCGCCGAAGACGAGGCGCCCGATCATGACAAGGTTCTTCATGGCTCAGGCTCCCGCCGGTTGAGCGTGCGCGCCGCCGGAGGCGCCGAGGTTCCGCGGCGTCGACTTGAAGGCGAACATCGACTTGTAGCTCTTCACGTAGGCCGCGCAGAGGATGAGGTTGCAGATGATCACGCTGTCGCCCATCTGGGCCGCCCGCGAGGTCATGCCTTCCAGGGGTCCGTCCCAGTAGAAGACGCAGAACGACACCGGCAGGCACAGGATCACCGCCAGCGGGGCGTAGAACCCGGACAGGACGCTGAGGCCGGCGACGAGCTCGACCGCCTTGACGAGGTCGAACAGATGACTGTCCAGCAGGGCCACGATCAGCTCGTGGCTGAGGGGCTTGGAGCCCATCGGCTGCGGAAACAGGGGAGCAAAGTGGTTCATGCCGTTGACGACCATCCAACTTCCGAACAGGAAGCGGATGAACCATACAGGGTACTTCATAGCGCCCTCCCAATGTCTTCAGGACCCGTCATTGAACGCGGGCCCCTCGATGGTCGAGAGGTTAGGCGCCGCAGGGAAGACTTGTAAATGGCGCGTTAATTCGCAGGGGAACCCCTGGCTCCCCTCTCCCCAGTGGGGAGAGGGGGGGCCCGCGCTGCGAAGCGGCGTGGGAAGGTGAGGCGGACTGGCGTGGCGCCCCTTCATCCTTGGGCCCCTCACCCGGCAGGCTGGGCGCCTGCTCGACCTCTCCCCGCCGGAGAGAAGGGGGGTCACGGCGCGCCGTTGCTCGCCCAGATCACCAGCAGAACGAAGAGCAGGGTCAGGGCCGCCACCAACCAGGAGGGATGCCGCTTCAGCTTAAGCAACGGCCGCTCCGGGTCCGGCCGGGGGGCCGGCGGCGGGAGCTGGATCGCGGGCCTCGGCGGGACCTTCGGCGCGGCTGGGGGCACGGGGCCGGCGCGGGCCACGGCGTCCTCTATGGCCTGGCGCTCCAGTTCGATGGCGCGCTGCTCTTCGCGGAGGCGGGCCTCGTCGGCCGCCGGATCGGGCCTGGAGAAGAGGTTACGCCAAAAGGGTCGGGGGTCGGTGCTCATGGGGCGCGGACCATAATGGCCCGGCCGCCGGGCGCCCAGCCGGCGCCGATCGGCGGGCGAATTGCCGAGTCGCGGCGCGGCCGTTGCGGCCCTCGAAACAAAGGATTCGCCGGGCGTTTCGGGCTGCTGAACTTACAAATTTGTAAGGAGGACGGCTTTCCCCGAGAGAGACGCCCCGACAGCTTAGCCGTACGCAGTTGACCGCGGCCCCGGCTGCAAGACTATGCGCGCGCTGTACTTGCGCCCTCACGCCGAGGACGCGAAACGGTCAAGAAGGAGACCTCCACCATGCGCGCTATCGTGATCACCGCCGCGGCCATCGCCGCCCTCAGCCTCGCCGCCTGCACCAAGCCCGCCGACAAGGCCGCCGACGCCGCCAACGCCGCTTCGAACGCGGCCTCCGCCGCTGCTGAAGCGTCCACCGCCGCCAACACGGCCGCCGAGGCCGCCAACACCGTGGCCGCCACCACCGCGGCCAACGAGACGGCCACCGCCGCCGCCGCCAACGCGGGCGACACCGCCGCCGCCGCCGGGGCCGCCGCCGAGAAGGCCGGCGACGCCGCCAAGGCCGCCGGCGACAAGGCCAAGGCCGCCTCGAAGTAGAGACCTGCCGGCGCGGAGGATCCCTGTCCCCCGCCGCAGATAGGAAAGGCCCCGCCGGGCGACCGGCGGGGCCTTTTTTAGCTCCGGGCTAAGCGCTTAGCGGCAGTAGTGGCGATAGCCGTCGTTGCCGAGGTAGGTGCCGCTGCTCCGGTCGAAGGAGCGATAGCGGCGCGAGCAATTGGTCACCCAGCTGGAGTCGCTCAGGCGCCCCCTGGCGTAGGTCCGGTCGTTGGGCGAGCCGGCGATGGCGGCGCCGAGGACGAAGCCGAGGAAGCCGGCCGCGATGGCCGAGGTGTCGTCCCGGCGGGTGTTGCGATAGGTGCGGTCGTAGTAGCCGCGGCCGTTGCGGCGGTCCCAGTAGCCGCGGTCGCGGAAGGCGTCGCGGTTCGGGCCCCGGTCGGCGCCCCGATAATTGCCGCCGCGGTTGTTGTCCCGGTTGTCGCCCCGGTACTGCACCGGCGCGAAGGCGCCCGGCTGAGCATGGATTGTGGTCGGGGCGGCCTGGACCGCGCCGGCCGAGGCCGCCACGCTGGAGGCCGCCATCAGGGCGGCTAGGGTCGTGGCGAGAAGCCTACGCATGGCGGAACTCCGGTTTTCAGGGGGATAGTGCGAGAGCGGAACGTCCCCGCGCGCTTTTGGCTCCGCCGGCAGGTGCGCACCCCGGCCGCGGACGCTAGAACCCCAGGCTTCTGACGGGAGGGATGCGGCATGGCCGTGCTGGCGGTGATGGGCCTGACGCGCGAGGAGCGCATCGTCGGCCACCCCGAAATACGCACCATCGCGGGCGGAGGGCTCTCAGGCGCCCTGGCGGAGCGCATCGCCGCGGCGATCGCCGAGCGGCGCCCCCGGGGGGTGATCAGCATCGGCATCGCCGGCGCCCTGGACCCCTCGTTGCAGGTGGCGGACTGCCTGGTGGCCCGCGAGGTGATCAGCGAGGGCGCGCGGCATGCCGCCGACGAGGCCTGGACGGCGGCGATCCTGGCGGCCCTGGCGGGGGCCCGGCACGCGGACTTCTACGGCTCGGAGGTGATCGTCATGGAGGGAGCGGAGAAGCGGCGCCTCCGCGAAGGAACCGGGGCCCTGGCGGTGGACATGGAAAGCCACGTGGCCGCCCGCGTCGCCGCCGAGCACGGCCTGCCCTTCGCCGCCGTGCGGGTGGTGTCGGACACCACCCACCACGACCTGCCGCCGGCCTTCCTGAACTGCATGAAGCCGGACGGGGGGATCAACTACGCCGCCATCACCGGCTCGATCCTGAAGGACCCCGGCCAGCTCCCCGCCCTGATGCGCACCGCCCGCGAGGTGGAGGCCGCGTTCAAGGCCCTGCAGCGCCACCGGACGGCGCTGGGGCCGTTGTTGGGGCTCTAACTGCTCCCCCTCTGGGGGAGCTGGCAGGCCGAACGGCCTGACTGAGAGGGCTGAAGGGCGCCGCGTTTAGCCCCCTTCCCCCGCTTCGCGGGTACTTCCCCCAGAGGGGGAAGAGTTACTTCCCATACGCCAGCAGCACATTGCCCGGCTGGCCGCCGATCACGGCGTAGCCTGAGCCGATGTAGAGCATGCCGTCGGCGACCACCGGGCCGAAGGAGCTGATCGAGCCGCCCTTGGCCGGGACCTTGTTGACCGTGTCGAAGGGCTTGGCGGTTTCGGTCACCCAGAGCTCGTCGCCGGTCTTCTTGTCGAGGGCGTGCACCTTGCCGTCGCCGCCGCCGATCAGCAGGGCTCCCGGCACGCCGGTCCCCGGCGAGCCGTTGTTGACCGTGCGGCCGGGCGCGGAGCCCAGGCGGTTCAGCCACACCCGCTTGCCGTCCGCGACGTTCAGCGCCGCCACCCCGCCGTCGGTGAGGCCGTAGTAGACGGTCGATCCGTCCAGGGCCCCGCCCCACAGCATGCCGAACTGCTGGCCGCCCGCGCGGCCCGGGCCGTCGCCGAGCGGCGCGCCGCCGCTGGTGTGCACGCGCCAGATCACCTTGCCGCCCTTGTCTGGATCGAGGGCCAGGACGTCGCCGGGCTTGGTGGAGACCAGCACCATGCGTTGGCCGGAGGGCTGACGGGTCAGGATCACCGGCGCGGGAATGTCCCAGTCGGGACCCTGCACCTGCGGGCAGTTGTCGGACTTGGTGGCGGCGGTCCCGTTGCAGCCGCCGAGGAATGAGTCGTTCCCGTGCACCTGGGTCGACCACAGGACACGGCCCGAGGCCATGTCGAGCGCCATGATCGAGTCCGAGGTCCCGGCGGCCGGATAGGTGGTGGCGTCCCCGGTGCCGAAGTAGACGGCGTTGCGGATGGGATCGATCGCCGGGGTGTTCCAGACCGCCCCGCCCGCCGGGGCGTACTGCTGCACCCCCTTCGAGTTCTTCCGCGTGGGCTGCGGCCGGTCCATCACATAGGTCTTCCACACCATCTTGCCGGTGGCGGTGTCGAGGGCCGCGATGCCCCCCACCGCCGTGCAGCAGCCGTAGTCGAGGTTGCCGGCCGAGAACTCCTCCCACTCGGAGATCGGCACATAGAGCCGGTCGCGATAGAGGGTCGGCGAGGCGGTGACGCGCTGGGTGAAGTTGTCCTCGACCTTCAGGCTCCAGAGCAGCTTTCCGGTGCGGGCGTCGAGCGCATAGACGTAGGCGCGAAGGTCGCCCACGAAAACGGCCGGGGTCGTCCCGGCCTTGCCGATCACCGGGGTCGCGCGCACGCCGGCCTTGGCGAGGAAGGACCACTGCACGCAGCCGGTCTTGGCGTCGAGGGCGTAGACGTAGCCGGTGTCGGCGCCGACGAAGAGGCGCCCGCCCGCAACCGCCGGCTGGCTGTAGGAGGAGGTGCTCTGCGGCAGGCCGAACGCCCACTTCAGCTTCAGCTTGGGGATGTCCACGGCGGCCAGGCCACCGGCCTTGAGCGACTGGTTGCGGGTATTGGCTCCGTCCACGCCCCACGCGGGCCAGCCGCCCTGGGGCGCATAGCGCGCGGGCCAGGCCGCCGTGCAGCGGTTGGCCATGGAGGCGGCGTCGCCCTTGCCCGCCGAGCCCAGGATGCGTCCGGCGATGGATTCGGAGACGGTGCGGCGCTGAGCGTCGCTCAGGCTGTCGCCGACGATGGTCTTCATCACCCCGGTAGTCAGGGACTCGTAGATTCGCTCAGGCGACATCTCGCGCAGGACGTTCGGCGAGGGCGCGCGCTCGTAGGCGGGGTTGCCGTGGCAGCCCAGGCACCGGGTCTGGAAGATGCCGAACCCCGCCTCGGTCGCGGCCGTGGCGGGCCGCGGGGCGGCGCCGGGAGCGGCGGGCGCGGGGGGCTGGGCGAGGACCGATCCCGCTCCAATGGCCAGGACCGCCGCCGCCAGCACGCCAATCGACAAACCAAGAGACGCCCTCAAACCCATCACGCTTCCCCTGACCCGACCGCCGTCATGGCTCTTGCATCACGCTCGCGGAATCAGGATCGCATCGGGGACCGCCCGCGGGAAGGGCGCGGCCCCTATTTCCCGGCGTGGAAGTCCTGGTCCGGATAGGGCGAGCCGGACGGCGCCTTGATCACCACAAACTGCTTGTTCTGGGTCTCGTGGCAGGTGTTGCAGGCCTTGGTCAGGGCGACGTACGCGGTGTCGAAGCCCTTGGCGTCCTTGGCCTTGATCGCCGCCTCGACCCGGTCGATCGGCTCCTTGATGCGGGTGGAGACCAGGGCCGCCGTGTCCGAGCCGTTGGTCATGGGAATGGTGCGGGCGATGCGGTTGAAGGCGTTGCGCAGCTCGCTGATCTCGTAGGTGGCGTAGGCCCAGTTCCGCTCGGCGCCCGCCAGGCCGATCTTGGTGTGGCGCGGCTGCACCGCCGTGGTCATCAGGTCGCCCATGCTGGGGTGGTAGTCGGGCTGGGGCGCGGGCGCGGCGCCCTGGGCGGCGGCCTGCGACGCGAGGCCGGCGGCGGCCAGCACCCCGGCGATGAGCTTCAGGCTTACGCTCGCCGCGGAGAGGGACAGCGCCAGGAGCACGCCGCCCATCCGCAACGTCCTGGAAAGAACGCCCATCGCCAAAACCCCTATGGTTCGTTCGGCGTGTAGCCCGCCGATACGACTACGATGCGCGAGGAGGCCCTATTCCGCCGCTTCGGTGATCTTTGGGCCCTTGGCGCGGCCGGCCTTGGCGGCGTGAATCTCCGCCAGCATCTTCTCGACGTGCCCGGCGTGGACGAATTCGGCCGGGCGCTGGTTGTCCAGGGAGATGTCGGGAGCGAAGTCGCCGTCGGTCTTCACGCCGCGCATGGCGACCTTCAGGGCCTCCCACGGACGCTTGATGGTGTCGGCCACGGCCGTGCCCTCGAAGCCGCAGTGGACCATGCAGTCGGCGCACTTCTCGTAGTTGCCGACGCCGTAGTTGTCCCACTCGGTGGTGTCCATCAGCTCCTGGAAGGTCTTGGTGTAGCCTTCGCCGACCAGGTAGCAGGGCTTCTGCCAGCCGAAGACGGTGCGCAGCGGCATCGACCACGGGGTGCAGTGGTAGGTCTGGTTGCCGGCCAGGAAGTCCATGAACATCAGGGACTGGGTGAACTCCCAGCGCTTGCCGCCCTCGCCCTTGGCGAGGATTCCACGGAACAGGGTCTTGGTCTTCTCCCGGTTCAGGAAGTGCTCCTGGTCGGGCGCGCGCTCATAGGCGTAGCCCGGGGAGACGGTGATGCCGTCGAGGCCCGCCGCCGTCATCTCGTCGAAGAACTTCGCCACCCGGTCGGGCTGGGCGTCGTTGAACAGGGTGCAGTTGATCTGGACCCGGAAGCCCTTCTGCTTGGCCAGCTTAATGGCGGCGATGGCCTTCTGGTACACGCCGTCCAGGGACACGGCCTTGTCGTGCATGGCCTGGTCGCCGTCGAGGTGGATGGACCAGGTGAAGAAGTCGCTCGGCGTGTACTGGTCGATCTTCTTGGTCAGCAGCAGGGCGTTGGTGCAGAGGATGACGTACTTTTTCTTGGCGATGTAGCCCTTGACGATCTCGGGCATGTCCCGGTGCAGCAGGGGCTCGCCGCCCGCGATGGACACCACCGGGGTGCCCGCCTCGTCGATGGCGTCCATGCACTGCTGGACCGACAGGCGCTGGTTCAGGATATCGTCGGGATAGTCGATCTTGCCGCAGCCCGAGCAGGCCAGGTTGCAGCGGAACAACGGCTCCAGCATCAGCACGAGCGGATAGCGCTTACGCCCCGTCAGGTGCTGTTTGACGATGTAGGCCCCGATGCGGGCCATTTCGTGCAGCGGAATTGCCACGCGGGAGCACTCCTTCGAAACAAACGGCAGGTTTTAGAGGGCCAGCTCTTCGGCGGCTTCTTCCTCGGACGGATAGCGCAGTTCGGCCGGAAGGCGGAACTCGATGTTCTCTTCGATGCCGGCTATCTGCACGACCTCGACAGGACCCAGCTTGCGCAGGGCGGCGATGACGCCCAGGACCAGCTCTTCGGGCGCCGAGGCGCTGGCGGTCAGGCCCACGGTCTCCTTGCCGGCGACCCAGGCGGGGTCGAGTTCGCTGCCGTCAGCGATCAGGTAGCTCGGCAGGCCTTCCTCGACGCCGATCTCGCGCAGGCGATTGGCGTTGGACGAGTTGTTGGCGCCCACCACCAGGATCACGTCGGCGACCTTGCAGAGGTCGCGCGCAGCCGACTGGCGGTGCTGGGTGGCGTAGCAGATGTCGGTGGTCTCAGGTCCCACGATGTCGGAGAAGCGGCGCTTCAGGGCGGCGATCACGCCCTTGGTGTCGTCCACCGACAGGGTGGTCTGGGTGACGTAGGCGAGCGGGGCGTCGGCGGGCATGTCGAGCTGCTCGACGTCCGCCTCGGTGGAGACCAGGGTCACCGGGGCGCCGACCTGGCCCATGGTGCCCTCGACCTCCGGGTGGCCGGCGTGGCCGATCAGGATCAGGCCCCGGCCGCGGCCGACGTAACGCTTGCCCTGGCTGTGCACCTTGGAGACCAGGGGACAGGTGGCGTCGAGCACCGGCAGGTTGCGGGTCTTGGCTTCCTCGACCACCGACTGGGCCACGCCATGGGCGGAGAAGATGGTGATGGCGCCCTCGGGCACCTCGTCCAGTTCCTCGACGAAGCGGGCGCCCTTGTTCTTCAGGCTGTCGACGACGTGGCGGTTATGGACGATCTCGTGGCGCACATAGACCGGCTGCCCGTACTTCTCGAGCGCACGTTCGACGATGTCGATCGCCCGAACCACGCCTGCGCAGAAGCCGCGCGGCTGAGCCAAAACAACCCGCACCGTATGTAATCCCCCGCGCCCCGCACGAAGCGGCGAGAATAGGCTGTGGGGCCCCCGACTGGAAGTGCTGAATTCCCGGACAGGGCGGCGGATCGTCGCGGAACTGTCAGAAAAAGGCCAAGGTCCTCAATCCGCGATGGAAAATCGGTCGCCGGCGCGGCTATCATCTTGCCGATGGGAACGGAGCTCGGGGGCGAGCGCCGAAATATGGGGTGTAATCCGCATCGGACGGCGAGCTTTGTCGCGGCCCGCAGGCTTGCTACGCGGGCGCGATCGGCCTCCATGTCTCTGATTCGACTTCAAGTTGTCCAGGCGTCCAAAGAAGAACCCTCGGGGAAGCGTGAACAGTCCTAGCCTTACCGCCACGAAGACACAGCCGACCCGCGCCTCATCGCTGAGCGCCGCCATGGTCGAGGCCGCGGGCGCCGTGGAGCGCACCCTGGAAGCCGTGCTGCCCCGCCCCGTCGGCCACCACGGCCGCGTGCCGGAGGCCATGCGCTACGCCATCTTCGCCGGCGGCAAGCGGCTGCGTCCCTTCCTGGTGCTGCACTCGGCCCGGCTGTTCGGCGTGCCCGACGCGCAGAGCCTGCGGGCCGCGGCCGCCATCGAGGCCCTGCACACCTACTCCCTGGTCCACGACGACCTGCCCGCGATGGACGACGACGACCTGCGCCGCGGGCGCCCCACCACCCACAGGAAGTTCGACGAGGCGACCGCCATCCTGGCCGGCGACGCCTTGCTGACCGTCGCCTTCGAGATCCTGGCGGGCCGCGAGACCCACCCCGACGCCGAGGTGCGCTGCGCCCTATCCCTGGCCCTGGCCCGCGCGGGCGGCTCGGACGGGATGATCGGCGGCCAGATGATGGACATCGTCGCCCCCACCGCCGGCTACGGCATGGACGAGGTGGTGCAGCTGCAGCGGATGAAGACCGGCGCCCTGTTCGAGTTCTGCTGCGAGGCCGGCGCGCTCCTTGGCCAAGCGGGTCCCGAACACCAGGCGCGGCTGCGCGGCTTCGCCCGGGACTTCGGCCTCGCCTTCCAGATTTCCGACGACATCATCGACGCCACCGGCACGGCCGAGAGCGCCGGCAAGGCGGTCGGCAAGGACCAGGACATGGGCAAGGCCACCCTGATCTCCCTGCACGGCCTGGAGGGCGCCCGCGCCGAGGCCAGGCGCCTCGCGCACCAGGCCGCCGCCGCCCTGGATATCTACGGCCCCGAGGCCGACGACCTGCGACAGCTCCCCTTCTATCTGCTCGATCGAGAATCCTGATGCCCGACACCTTCCCCGACGCCGTCACCGACGCCGAGATCGCCTTGGGCCAAGGCTCGCGCACGCCCCTGCTCGACCAGATCCGCATTCCCGCCGACCTGCGCGAGCTTCCCCGCGAGGCCCTGCGCCAGGTCGCCGACGAGCTGCGCTCCGAGACCATCGAGGCCTGTTCGGTCACCGGCGGCCACTTCGGCGCGGGCCTGGGCGTCATCGAGCTGACCGTCGCCCTGCACTACGTCTACGACACCCCCGCCGACCGGGTGATCTGGGACGTCGGCCACCAGGCCTATCCGCACAAGATCCTCACCGGGCGCCGCGAGCGCATCCGCACCATCAAGAAGGCCGGGGGTCTGTCCGGCTTCACGCGACGCTCGGAGAGCGCCTACGATCCCTTCGGCGCGGCCCACTCCTCCACCTCGATCTCGGCCGGGCTCGGCATGGCGGTCGCGCGCGACCTGGCGGGCGGGGACAACCATGTCATCGCGGTGATCGGCGACGGCGCCATCACGGCGGGCATGGCCTATGAGGCCCTGAACAACGCCGGCTCCCTGCCCAGCCGCATGCTAATCGTGCTGAACGACAACCAGATGTCGATCGCGCCGCCGGTCGGCGCCCTGGCCGACCACCTCGTCGATCTGGCCAGGAACAAGGGCAAGGCCTCCCTGTTCGAGGCCCTGGGCTGCCGCTACTTCGGCCCCGTCGATGGCCACGACATCGACCGCCTGACCCAGGTGCTGGAAGCGATCCGCGACGACCTCGCCCCGGGGCCGGTCCTGCTCCACCTGATCACCGAGAAGGGCAAGGGCTACCCTCCCGCCGAGGCCTCCGCCGACCGGGGCCATGCGGTGGGCAAGTTCGACGTCGCCACCGGCGTCCAGGTGAAGGGCAAGCCGGGCCATCCGACCTATACCAAGGTCTTCGCCGAGGCCCTGATCGCCGAGGCCGACGCGGACCCCAAGATCGTCGCCATCACCGCCGCCATGCCTTCGGGCACGGGCGTGGACCTGTTCGAGAAGAAGCACCCGACCCGGACCTTCGACGTCGGCATCGCCGAGCAGCACGCGGTCACCTTCGCCGCCGGCATGGCGACGGAGGGCTATCGGCCCTTCTGCGCCATCTACTCGACCTTCCTGCAGCGGGCCTACGACCAGGTGGTCCACGACGTGGCGATCCAGAACCTGCCGGTCCGCTTCGCCATGGACCGCGCCGGGCTGGTCGGCGCCGACGGGGCGACCCACGCGGGCGCCTTCGACCTCGCCTACCTCTGCTGCCTGCCCAACTTCACGGTGATGGCGGCCGCCGACGAGGCCGAGCTGATGCACATGGTGGCCACCATGGCCGCCCACGATTCCGGGCCGAGCGCCGTGCGCTTCCCCCGCGGCGAAGGCGTCGGCGTCGAGCTGCCTGCCCGCGGAACCCCGCTGGAGATCGGCAAGGGCCGCGTCGTCCGCGAAGGCTCTGACGTGGCCATCCTCAGCCTGGGCGGCCGGCTCAGCCACGCCCTGGCGGCGGCGGAGACCCTCGGCGAGACGGGCGTCTCCTGCACCGTCGCCGACGCCCGCTTCGCCAAGCCCCTGGACCACGCTCTGATCCGCGACCTGGCGCGCAACCATCGCCTGCTGCTCACCGTTGAGGAGGGGTCGGTCGGCGGGTTCGGCAGCCACGTGTCGCAATATCTGCTCAATGAGGATCTTGTTCGGCCTGGGTTCAGCTTCCGCGCGCTAACCCTGCCCGACGCGTTCCTCGAGCATGATGATCCGCAAAGGCAGTATGATCAGGCCGGGTTGAACGCCGCCGACATCGTTCGGGTGATCCAAACAGCCTTGTGAGGGCTACCGTGACCAAGACCGCCTCCCCGCTCCGCCGCCTGGGCCTGGCCGCCATTGCGCCACTCACCCTCCTGGCGCTGAGCGTCCCCGCCTATGTGCAGGCCGCCGCCGCCGATCCCGCCATCGCCACGGTGGAGGCCTTCACCGGCTCCCTGATCGACGCCATGAAGGCCGGCAAGGCCGCCGGGGTGGACGGCCGCTACAAGAAGCTGCAGCCGGCCGTGACCGCGGCCTTCGACCTGCCCGCCATGACCCGCTTCGCCGTCGGCCCCAAGTGGACCACCCTGTCGGCCGACGACCAGGCCGCCCTGGTCAAGGCCTTCACCCGCATGAGCGTGGCGAGCTGGGCCTCCAACTTCGACGGCTGGTCCGGCCAGAGCTTCAAGATCGACCCCAATGTGGTGACGCGGGGGACCGAGAAGCTGATCAAGACCCAGATCGTGACCCCCAAGAAGGACCCGGTGAACCTCACCTTCCGCGTCCGCCAATCGGGTTCGACCTGGAAGGTGCTGGACGTGCTCTATCTGGGCGGGGTCTCGGAGCTTGCCAGCAAGCGTTCCGACTTCTCGGCCACCATCGACAAGGGCGGCGCCGAGGCCCTGGTCAAGAAGATCAACGCCACCGCCGACGGCCTGCTGAAGGGCTGAGGCGCCGACGCCGGCCGCTAATGCCCGCTGGCGCCCGGGTTGTTGTTGGTCAGGGTGCCCTTGGCGCGGACGTCGTTGAAGAGGTGGCGCAGTTCCTCCTCGGCGGCGTCCCACTGCGCCTGGGTCTTGCAGGTGCGGCCCTGGATGCGGCTGCCGGCGTTTTCGGTCACCTTGCAGACCATCTTGTTCGGATCGTTGACAGGCTGGGAGGCCTTCACGGCGACGGGCGGCTGCGCCGTGGCGGTTCCGGCTTGGCCTGAGGGCTCGGCGGCGGCGAGCAAGAGGGCGAGGATAAAGGACGTCATGCGTCACCTCCCATCCGGCGTTCTTTTGTTACCGCCGATAAGGAGAGACTAGGCCCGCGGGCCGCATATGCAAAGACCGGCGGTGGAAACGCGCCTCAGACCGCCCTCTCCTCTAGCGGCTCCGGGTCGCAGACTTCCTCGCGGGAGCCGTCGTGCTTGCCCAGCAAGGCCGGCTCGAACAGCAGGGCGGTCACCAGGGTCCAGAACAGGGAGATGATCAGCAGCTTGCCCATGCTGGCCGTGCCGGGGTGGCTGGACAGGATCAGGGCGCCGAAGGCCATGCCGGTGGTCAGACCGCTGAACAGCACCGCTCGCGTCAGGCTGGACTGCAGCAGGTTCGTCGCCCCCGCCCGCCAGGCCATGACGAAGTAGATGTTGAAGGCGACCCCGATGCCGAACAGCAGCGGCAGGGCGATGATGTTGGCGAAGTTGATCGGCTGGAAGATCACCACGCAGGTGCCCAGCGTCAGAAGGCCCGTCAGCACCACCGGGACCATGGTCAGGAGCACGTCCTTCGGGCGGCGCAGCACCGCCCACAACAGGGCGATGATGGCCAGGAACGACCACAGCCCGGCCTGCAGGAAGGCGGTGACGATGGTGTTGCCCGCCTCCTGGATCGAGATCGGCGTGCCGGCGGCGTCGGCGGCCACGGCGCGCACGGCCTTGGAGAAGCGCCGCAGGTTGGCGTTGTCGTTGGAGTCGCCCTTGGGGAAGACCTGGATGCGGGCGCGGCCGTCGGCGGCCACCCAGTCGGACCGGATGTCCTCGGGCAGGCTCTCCCTGGTCACAGCTTGCGCCTGGAGGGTGGAGCGAAGCTGGTCCAGCACCGTGCCCAGCGGCGACATCAGGGTGGCGGCGGCCTTGGTGCGGAGCTCCGGCCCGGCCTTGGCGAGGCGGTCCAAGAGGTCGGCGAGGCGGCGGGCGTTCTTCGCCCCTCCGCTGTCTCCCGTGGCGGCCGCGCGCAGGCCGGCGGCGGTTTCGGCCAGGGACTTGATGGTTTCGGCGTCGGTGGGCGGGGGCGTGGTCTCGAAGGGATTGATGCTGGGGTCCAGCAGCAGGGAGGCGTCGCTCAGGGCGGCCAGCTTGGCGTCCTGGTCGGAGGGGATGAAGCTCGACAGGGTCACCGCCTGGGACACCTCCGGCAGGGCGGAGATGCGCTTGGCCAGGGCGTCGGCGTCGGCCAGGGACGGGGTGAGGATGTCGATGGTGTTGGGGGTGCGGTCGGGGTCCTTCATCAGGTCCGCCAGCGCCCGCATGGATTCCACGTGCGGGCTGCGCAGGTGCAGCGGATTGAAGTCAAACCGCAGGAACGGCATCAGGCAGGCGCAGACGATGGCCGCGCCCAGGGCGATCTTCAGCACCAGGGAGCGGCGCTCCTCCAGGAAGCGGTCGATGGGGGCGAAGCTCTTGTAGCCGACCTCCTCGTCCTCGCCCGAAGGCTTGGCGACGCACACCAGGGCCGGTAGCAGGGTCACCGACAGGGCGAAGGCGATGATCATGCCGATACCCGCGATCACGCCAAGCTCGGAGACGCCGATATAGGCGGTGGGCAGGAAGGCGAAGAAGCCCACGGCGATGGCCGCCGCGGCCAGGGCCAGGGAATTGCCGACCGAGGCGCCCGCCGCCGCCAGGGCCTGCTTCAGGTCCGGGAACTGCCGCCGCTCGGCCCGGTAGCGCAGGCTGAACTGGATGCCGAAATCCACTCCCAGGCCGACGAAGAGCGGGATGAAGGCGACCGAGATCAGGTTGAAGCGCCCGACCACCGCCAGGCCCGCGGCGGCGGTGAAGACCAGGCCGATGAAGGTGGCGACAAGGATGCAGACGATGATCCGGACCGAGCGCACCCCGAGCCACAGCATGCCGATCATGGCCAGGATCATGGCGCTGGTCATCAGCACCGCCCGGTCCGACAGGCTGGCGAACTCCTCGTCGGCCAGCGGCACCGAGCCCGTGAGGCGGACGTCGACGCCGTGGTCCTTGTCGAGCTGCAGCGAGCGGGCGACGCCGCGGATGGCCTCGGAGGCCTTGGACCCCGGCTCCAGCGCCCCGTAGTCGAGCTTGGCCTGCACCAGGATGAACTTGCGGGTCTCGCGGGTGCCCGGCGTCTGGCCGGAGATCAGGGCGCGCCAGGAGAACGGCTTGGGCTTGCCCTCGACCACGCCTTGCAGGGCGTCGCCGAAGGCCTTCATGGGCCGGTCGAGGTCGTCGATCGTGGCCTGCCCGCCGCTCACCCCCATCAGGGCGGTCGACAGGCTGCCCATCACCCCGCGCAGGCTCGGATCGGCGGCCAGGGCGCCGAGGAAGGGCTGGGCCGCGAGGAGCTGGTTGGCGGTGGCCTCCACCTCCTTGGTGGGGAGCAGGAGAATGCCGTTCTGGGCGAAGAAGGGCCCGCCGTCGGGGCGGGTGACGCGGGGGAAACTGTCCTTCATGGCCGACAGCTTGGCGAACAAGGCGGCGGCCCCCTCCTCCGCGCGCTCGGGCGTGGCGCCGTCGACCACCACGGCGATCAGGTCGTTGTTCTGCGGGAAGGCCTTGTCGAGGGCCGCCTCGTTCTGGCGCCAGGCCAGCTTGGGCGAGATCAGCTCGGCGGTGTCGGTGGTCATGGCGAAGTGGCCGCCGACATAGACCACCGCCACGGCGACGAGGACCAGGGACGCGGCGATCACCGCCCAGGCATAGCTGCAGCTGGCGGCGACGATCCGGGCGATCAGGGATGGCTTCATGACGCCTCAGGGCCTTTGCCGGCAAAGGCCGGGAGCTTTCAAGAGCATAGCCGGTCACGCCTCGCAACCGTGACCGTAGGGAGGGGCGGGCTTGTCATCGTCCTGTCGCCTCGACACATTGCGCGCCCATCGCCCCAGGCTAAGGACCCGCCCGCGTGAGCTCCAATACGGTGATCCACCAGATCGTGCGGCCCGTGGTGCGGGCGATCGCCCCGACCAAGGTCACGCCGAACCAGATCACCACCCTGCGCCTGATCACCGCGATCGCCTCGGCCGTCTGTTACGCCAAGGCCGGGGCCCTGTGGCTCGGCGTCGGCGGACTGGTGTTCGTGCTCTCCATGCTGCTCGACCGGGCGGACGGGGAGCTGGCCCGCCAAACCGGCCAGTCCAGCCCGGGCGGGCACGTCTACGACCTGATCTGCGACTGCATCGCCGGGGTGGCGGGCTTCATCGGCATCGGCATCGGCCTGATCCCGGTGTGGGGCTCGATCGCGGTCTGGCTCGGGGTGTCCGCCGGCCTCGGCATCGGGGTGATGTTCTGGCAGCTCAACGTCTGGAAGCTGGTGGAGCTGAAGCCCTGGCGGTTCGGGCGCTTCGACGTCGATCCCGACGACCTGATGATCCTGGTGCCGATCCTGATCTGGCTCGGCCAGATCAAGCCCATGCTGGTGGCGGCGAGCCTGATCACCCCGGCCATAGCGCTGTGGCTGAGCCTCGCCGCCCTGATGAAGCAGCGCGCTCCGTAGCGCTGACGAGCAATCGTCGCTCTCCGCTTACCGGTGGTTAACCGGCGCAGTTTCGTCTGGGGCGGTCACCGCTCAGGACGAGCGGCGGAGTCAGCTCATGGCGTCGCCATCGCCGTCGATCCTCGCCGCTTCCGCCCTGGCTTGCGCGGCGGCGTGCGCGGGCGCTGCGGCCCTGACAGGGGCGAACCCGCCCGAGCCGCGGTTCATGGCGCCCGAGGCCGTCACGGTTGCGGCGTTTTCCGCTCCCGATGCGGTCCGGCTGGCCAAGCAGGCGACGTTCGGACCGACCCCGGCGCTGATCGCGCATATGAGCCAGGTGGGACCCGCCGCCTGGCTGGACGAGCAGTTCGCCCTCGCCGAGAGCGGCTACCAGGACATCATCGCCGACCGGAATATCCCGCAAAGCTATTGCCGGTCGAAATCCGGGTCGGAGGCCGCGAGCTGCAAGGCGACCTATTGGCAGTCGACGCCGGTCGCGATGCGCTTCTACGCCGACGCGGTCATGCGGAACGACCAGCTCCGCCAGAGAGTGGCGCTCGCCCTGGCCGAGCTGCTGGTCGTCGCCAACCAGGATATCGACTCGACGGCCGGCCTCGCGACCTATCACCAGCT
This sequence comes from Caulobacterales bacterium, assembly GCA_947474395.1. GTDB lineage: Bacteria > Pseudomonadota > Alphaproteobacteria > Caulobacterales > Caulobacteraceae > CANJID01. The sequence continues at coordinate 42,022 of CANJID010000001.1, read as the reverse complement.
GCTGCTGGACAACGCCTTCGGCAACTACCGGGACCTGCTGAAGGCGGTCACCCTGAACGCGTACATGGGCGACTACCTCGACATGGCGGGGTCGACCAAAGCTTCGCCGAACGAGAACTACGCGCGGGAACTGATGCAGCTGTTCTCGATCGGCGAGGACATGCTGAACCTCGACGGCAGCCTCAAGCTCGACGTCCAAGGCGCGCCGATACCGGCCTACACCGGCAGCGACGTCCACGAAGTCGCGCGGGCCCTGACCGGATGGACCTGCGTGCGCTTCCCCGGGGCGTCGCCGAAGGACAAGAGCCGCATCGACTACACCCAGCGGATGATCCGCTCGGCCTCGGATTACGACGCGGACGCCAAGAGCTTCCTGGGCGTGACGGTCCCCGCCCAGGCAAGCCAGAGCGCAAGCGTGGACGCGGTCGTGGACGCGGTCTTCAACCACCCCAACGTGGCGCCGTATGTTTCCAAGTCGCTGATCCAGCAGCTCGTCGTCTCCAACCCCACCCCCGCCTACGTCGAACGGGTCGCGCGGGTGTTCGCCGACAACGGCCAGGGCGTGCGCGGAAGCATGAGGTCGGTGGTGCGGGCGATCCTGCTCGACCCGGAGGCGCGCGGGGACCGTCTCGCGGCCATCGAAGGCAAGGTGAAGGAGCCGGTGCTGCTGGCCGTCGCCCTGGCCCGGGCCATCGGCATGACCACGGACGGCTACGTCTTCACCACGCGCGACGGGGTGATGGGCCAGCCGCTGTGGTCCGCGCCCTCGGTGTTCAACTTCTATCCGCCGGACTATCCGCTGCCGCTCGGCGCGCCGCTGGTGAGCCCCCCGTCGAAGCTGCTGACGACGGCGGCCGACGTCGGCCGGCACAACCTCGTCTACGACTGGACCGTCGAAGGCGATGCCGACCGCAAGGAGTTCAAGCCCCACACGCAGAGCGCCACGGGCACGAAGCCCCTGTGGGCAGACTGGGAGGCCGCGGCCGCGGACGTCGAGGGGCTGATGGACCGCGTGAACCTGCTGCTGCTCGGCAACGGCATGAGCGCGACGCAGCGCAGCGCCATGCGGGGGGCGCTGACCGCCATCGTCAACAAGAACGCGACGACGCAGGCGCGCCAACGGGCCCAGACCGCCCTGTACCTCGCCGCCAGCTCGCCTCTGTTCCAGGTGGACCGCTAGATATGACCCTCTCCCGCCGCGACATCGTCAGGCTCGCCGCCGGATCGGGGGCAGCGGCCGCCCTGGCCCAGCTTGGCCGGTCGGCCTCCATGGCCCAGACCCGCGCGCCCTACCGCGCCATGGTCGGCGTTTTCCTCTTCGGGGGCGCCGACGGCTGGAACATGATCGTGCCGACCGACGACCGCTATGCGGGGTACGCCGCCGGCCGGGGACCCCAGCTCGCGCTCGCGCGGGAGGCTCTCAAGCCCCTTGCGGGCACGCCCTTCGGTCTGCACCCGAGCCTGGCGCCGCTTCGCCCCCTCTGGGACAAGGGCTCGCTGAACGTCGTGCTCAACACGGGCGTGCTGTTCCAGCCGCTCGACCGACGGCTCTACCTGTCGCGGCCGGACCTGCGCCCCCTGCACCTGATGTCACACTCTGGCCAGCAGCATGTGTGGCAAGGGCTGCAGGCCAGAGCCATGAACGTCGACGGCTTCATGGGCCGCATCAATGACCGGATGGACGGCGCGCCCGCGATATCGCCGCTGATCTCGGTGGCGGGCTCCAGCCTGGCGCTGCTCGGCCAGCGAAGCTCTCCCCTGGTGTTGCCGCCCACGGGGAGCATCGCGCGCCACGGTTACGACGCCTCGAGCCGCGACGCGGTGGTGGTCGCAAGGCAAGCTGGCCTGACCGCCTTCGCCGACGCGGACTCCCAGGGACCGGTGACGCGGCTGACCGGGCTCGGCTTCTCGCGCGCCTACGATCAGGCCTTCGCCGCAAACGCGATCCTGACCCGAACCGCCACCGTCGACGCCTATTTCAAGGATGCCAAGGGCGTTATGCTTAACACCGACATCGCGGCCCAGCTCCTGAGGATCGCGCGGCTGATCGAAGCCCGGTCCGCGCTTGGCCACGCCCGGCAGATCTTTTTCGCCGGCCACGGCAGCTACGACACCCACGCGGGCCAGGTCGACGAGACCGACAACACCGCAGGCCGGCAGGCCAACCTCTACGCCGCCCTCGCCGCCGCGCTCGCCGCCTTCCAAAAAGCGATGGAAGCGCTCGGCGTGGCCGCCGACGTCACCACCTTCACCCTCTCGGACTTCGGCCGGGTCTATCGCGGCAACGCACAGGCGGGCTCGGACCATGCCTGGGGGTCGAACCATCTGGTGATTGGCGGGGGACTCGCCGGGGCCCGGATACACGGCCGATACCCAGATACGACGTTCCGCGGGCCCGAGGATTCGTCCGACGACGGTCGCTGGATCCCGTCGATCGCCCTGGAGGAATATCTTGGCGGCGTGGTCCAGCGGTTCGGCGTCCCTGCGGCGGACATGCCGTACGTGTTCCCGAACTGGGCCAGTTGGAACGGCGGCGGCCGCGGACCGGTCCCCCTGTTCGGTTGACGCAAAGCCGGTCGCTCAGGAAGAGCCCGACGATGACGGGCCGGTGGGGGCTTACGGCGTGAAGTGGCGCAGCTTCACGCGCAGGGTCATGCCCTCGCCCGCATATTCGAAGGAGGCGGCGGCGAAGCTGGGCGCCTTCAGCAGGATTGGGGCGTCGTTGGAGAAGCCCACCCCTTCCTTGGGAACGCCCAGCACATTGCGGTCGACCTGGTGGTTGTCGTTCTCGTCCTGGAACACCTGGGCCGCGTAGACCCCCGGCGGCAGGCCGGCGATGGTCACCACCGCGCCCTGGGGCGTGGCCTGGGCGACGCCCTCCCACGGACAGTCGGTCTTCAGGAAGGTAGCCGGGGTGCAGATGGCCACGCGCACGGTGCCCAGCGCCTTCTTCAGGTTCCAGACCACGATCTGCAGCGGCGCGGCGTCGTCGCCGGGCGCGCCGGCGGCGACCAGGCGCTTCAGGCCGGCGGCCATGTCTCTGATCGGCCCGGTCTCCGCCGCGGCGGGCGAAGAGACCAGGGTGGCCAGGACGGCAGTGATGGCGAAAAACTTGAGCATCCGGCTCACTGTTACAAGTTGTTTCAGGCCGAGAGGCCCATTTCGACGGCGACCGCCTCTATTGCTACGAGCAACCTAGCAAAATCCGCAGGCTCAAGCGCGCCTATACAACCAATGCGGAAGCTTTCCGCCTGCGTCAATTTCCCCGGATAGATCAGAAAACCTCTTTGCGCCAGTCCCGCGTACAGCCGCTCGAAGGCGAATGCCCGATCCGTGGGCGGCAGGAAGGTGGCGATGATGGGCGCCTGCAGGCCGGGATCGAGGTAGAGCGGGAAGCCCAGCCGCAGCATGCCGACGGCGAGGGTATCGAAATTGGCCTGGTAACGGGAGAGGCGCATGCGTGGGCCGCCCTCGGCCTCCAGCAGACGCAGGGCCTCCACGGCCGCGGCGACCACCTGGACCGGCGGGGTGAAGCGCCACTGGCCGTTGGCCTCGAAACCCTGGTGCTGGGCGGCAAGGTCCAGGCTGAGGGAGGGGCTGTTCCCCTTGGCCTTGCCGACGGCGAGGGCGTCGACCAGGGCGAAGCCGATGCCCGGCACGCCTTCCAGGCACTTGTTGGAAGAGGCGAGCAGGGCCGTGACCGGGGTCGTCTGAAGATCGATGGGCAGGGCGCCGAAGCTCGACATGGCGTCCAGGATCAGGCTCCGGCCGGCGTCGGACACCGCCTGCGCGATCGCCTGCAGCGGATTGAGCAGGCCCGTGGTGGTCTCGCAGTGGATCAGGCCGACGTGGGTGATGTCCCGGTCGGCGGCCAGGGCGTAGGCGACGGCGCCGGGCTCGACGGGGCGGTCCTCGGCCCAGCGCAGGGCCTCGACGGCGCGGCCCATGCGGCGCGCGATCTCGATCATCCGCTCGCCGTAGGCGCCGTTGGCCAGGACCAGCAGCTTGCCCTCGGGGGGAACGATGGAGGCGACGGCCGCCTCGACGATGAAGGTGCCGCTGCCCTGGAGGGGGATGGCGACGTGCGTCCCCTCCCCGCCCGCCACCTTCAGCAGGCGCTCGCGCAGCTCGGCGGTCAGGGCGATGAAGGCCGGATCGCGCGAGCCCCAGTCGCGCATCATGGCGCGGCGGGTCTCGACCCGCGTGGTCAGGGGCCCGGGGGTGAGGAGGAGCGGGCTGTCGCTCACGACGGCGCGGCCTCGGATGCAGCGGCGCGGCGGGCGAACATACGCCCCTCGATGCGCTGCCAGACGATGAGGGCCGGCACGCCCAGGACGAGGTCGCGGATGCGCCGGATCAGGGACAGGGCGATGGCCTGCTGCGGCGGGATGCCGAAGAGGGCGCAGACCAGGACGTAGCCGCCCTCCTGCACGCCGAGCGCCCCCGGCACGGCGAAGGCGGCGCCGCGGATGGCCTGGCCGAGGCTCTCGATGATCAGGGCCTCGCGCCACCCGGCCTCGACCCCGAGCACATGCAGGGCCGCCCACAGCTCGAGCACGCCGAAGAACCAGGACGCCATGTGCCAGGCGCCCGAATGGAGGAAGCGGCCGGGGCTGCGGTAGAGGGCCACCACCGCCTCATGCAGGCCGGAGATGTCGCCGAGCGCCGCCCAGCCGGCCTTCTCGGAGGCCGCGACCAGGGTCTTCTCCACCAGCTTGAACAGGCCGAAGCGCTGGCTGAGCATGAAGGAGCCGGCGATGACCGCCCCGACGCCGATGACGCCCAGCACCCAACCGAGGGTGTCCACCCCGGGGCGATAGAGCAGCAGCATGCCGACGCCCATCAGGGCGAAGACGATCTGGCTGGCCATCTCGACGCTGAGGTCCACCGCGGCGCTGGCCGAGGCCCCCTTCAGGCTGACGCCCTGGAGGGCGAGCAGGCGGGCGCGGACGACGTCGCCGCCGACTCCGGCCACCGGCAGGAGGTTGTTCACCGCCTCCCGGATCCAGCGCAGGCCGGTGAAGACCGCGATATTGGGGCCCGGCTCGGCCACCAGGGCGCGCCATCCGAGCGCGGACGCGATGGTCTGGGGCAGGCGCAGGACGATCACCAGGAGGATGCCCCAGCCGGCGCCGACGAGGGCGGCCAGGATCTTGCCCACGTCGTTGGCGGCGATCAGCGTGATCGCCAGGCCAAGGCCGATCAGGATGCCGAGGATGGCCGGCCACTTCATGCAACGGCCTCGGGGCTGCGGACCGGCGCCCCGGCGACGAAGGCCTTGAAGCGGGCGGCGACCTCCGCGGGCGTCACGGTCGGGCGGCCGAGCTTGTCGATCGAGCCCGGGGCCATGCGCATGTGGATCAGGGCCGGGCGTGTAGCCGAAGCGGCGGCGCGGAAGGCTGCAGTGAAACCCTCAAGACTGTCGCAGGACGCCGCGTAGCCGTAGCCGCAGGCCAGCGCGATGGCGGCGAAGTCCACGGACGCCGAGACGGTCGCCTGCCCCCCGGTGGAATCGTGCACGCCGTTGTCCAGGAGGATGTGGAGCAGGTTCTTCGGGGCGTAGGCCCCGACGGTGGCGAAGGTCCCGAGCTTCATCAGGGCCGCCCCGTCCCCGTCGAGCACGACCACCGGGCGTTCCGTGTTGAGGGCCAGCCCCAGGGCCATGCCGCTCGCCCCGCCCATGGAGCCGACCTGGTAGAGGTGCTGGTCCCGGTCGGCGAGGGTGAAGAGCTCGCGCCCGCACTTGCCGGTCGTGGCGATGACGGCGGTGCGGTCGTCGGTCAGCTCTAGGAACCGGGTCAGCACGGCGGCGCGGGCCGGACGTTCGCCGCCGGTGGCGAAGTCCTCGCGCCGGCCGGCGGCCGGGCGGGACAGGGGCGACTGGTCGAGGCCGCCATCCTGGACGTCGCCCTTCTTCATCACGAAGGCGAAGGGAAGCGAGGCCGAATCCATGTGACGGACGGCGGCGTCGATGGCGGGGGCGAGGGCCGCCGCCTCGTTCGGGAACGGCGCCTGCTCGATCTCCATCAGGCCGATAAGGTCCTGGGTGATGCGGCCCATCACCTCGTGCTGGGGCTCGTCAGGCTCGCCGGGGCGGCCGCGCCAGGTGGTGATGAACAGGGTCGGAATGCGGAAGGGCGCGTTCAGCGAGGTCAGCGGATTGACCGCGTTGCCCAGGCCGGAGTTCTGGCACATCACGACCGTCTTGCGGCCCGCCAGATACGCGCCTGCCGCGATGGCCACCGCCTCCCCCTCGCTTGCCGCCCCCACATAGGTCAGGGCGCGGTTGGAGAGCACCCCGTTGATCAGGGGCGTGAGATAGCTGCACGGCACGCCGGTGTAGAAGTCGAAGCCGCGGCGGCCGGCTTCGGCCATGAACTCGTCTGCGGTGATCATGCGGTCGGAATTGCCCCTGGAATGATCAGCAATTTAAGGCGTTTGGCCGGCGAAGTCGAAAGGGCAAATGGGCGCTGAGGACGAGCGTTCCTAACTCTTCCCCCTCTGGGGGAAGTGGGCCGAGCTTGCCTCGGGCCGATAGGGGCCGCAGGGCGCGACCATGGCCGCAACGCCCTTCAGCCCCCTTCCCGCCCTTCGGGCGTACTTCCCCCAGGCGGGGGAAGAGTGTGAGCCTCAGGTGAAGTTGCGGGCGTCGGCGAGGTCGGTGAGGTTGTCGACGTCCATCCAGTGGCCGCTGAAGTACTTCACCCGCACCGGGTGCTTGGCGGCAAGGCGCGTCAGAAGGGAGGGCAGGTCGGCGGTCTCCAGCAGGCCCTCGGCCTCCATGGCCTCGATCTCGGCGCGGAGCCATTCGGCGCCCTTGGCGCTGAAGCGGGCCAGGCCCATCCACTCGCCGCTGGCGGCCTCGGAGAGGACGTCGTGGCCCATGCGGACCAGGCTCACCGGGGCGTCGTCGAGGTAGTCCCCGGAGAAGACCCGGTCGGCGACCACGAGGTCGCGCACCCCGGCGCGGGCGCCCGGCAGGTTCAGCGCGTCGACGGCCAGGACAATGTCCGCGCCGCTGCCCATCAGGCTCTCGAGGATGAAGTTGCGGAAGAGGACGTCCCCATAGGCCACCACCGTCTCGCCTTCGATCAGGTGGCGGGCGGTCGAGAGCGAATAGAGCTCGCCCGTCTCGGCGTAGCGATCGTTGTCGACGGTGACGATGCCGGGCAGGCTGACGGCCTCCTTGCGATAGCCGCGCACCACCGCGACCTCGCGGACCCCGCCCTCGTTGAGGGTGGAGACCAGGCGCTGCAGCAGGGAGCGGCCACGGATATCGATCATGCACTTGGGGGCGTCGCGGGTCAGTTCGCCCAGGTCCCCGCCCGAGGCGGCCAGGACGATGGCGCGGGTCTTGGCCCCGCCCGGCAGGTAGCGGCGCTCGGCCTCCTCCAGCTCGGCGTTGCCCACCAGGCCGAAGATTTCCTTCACCGTGGCGACGCGGCCCTCCACCTCGGCCAGGGACTGGTCCTCGTGGATGCGGCGGGCGGTCTCGCGCATGGCCGAGATCGAGGAGCGCAGCAGGTGGTTGGCCCAGATGATGGTGGAGACCCCCGCCTGCCGGAACAGGTCGGTCGGGGTGGCGTAGTACATGGTCGGCACGATCACCACCGGAGCGCGGTTTCCCCAGCGCTCGCAGAAGGTGAAGATCTCATCGGCCACGGCCTTCTTGGAGTGGATCAGGATCGCGTCGGCGCCGGCCGAATGATAGGCCTCGGCCCGCCGCAGGGCCTCCTCCATGCCGCGCCCGGAGATCAGGGCCTCGACCCGGGCGACGATGGTGAAATCGTCGTCGGTCTGGCTGTCCTTGCCCGCCTTGAGGCGCCCGCAGAACTCCTCGATGTCGGCGAGCGGCTGGGCCTCGCCGATGAAGGAGTTGGTCTTGGGGAACAGCTTGTCCTCGATGCAGACCCCGGCGATCCCGCGATCGCAGAGTTTGCGCACCAGTCGCCGCACATTGTTGAAGTTGCCGTAGCCGGTGTCCCCGTCCACCAGGATCGGGATGGAGACGGCGTCGGACATGTACTCCAGGACGTCCAGCACCTGGGTCCAGGAGGCCTCGTTCGAATCGCGCAGGCCCAGCGCCGCCGACATGGTCAGGCCCGAGGCCCAGATGCCGCGGAAGCCCTGCTCCTGGACGATCTTGGCCGAGAGGCCGTCGTGGGCCTCCATCAGGAAGGACAGCCGGTCCCCGAAGATTTCCTGCCGCAGCGCGGCGAAGCGCGTGGCGGGCGCGGCGGCCTTGTCGGTCGAGGCGGCGCCCTGGCGGGCTTGGTCGAGGGGCATGGCGAAAATCCAACACTTCCACTGCGGCGGGGCGTAAGCCCGCCCGTTCCCCTTGCGGGGCGGCAAGCCCGCTCTATAAACCTTCGCCGTTCTCGAAGAAATGCAGCAGGAGCATCGCGGGCGTGTCATCCGTGGGTCACAGGGACGCGGGCGCGATCATCCTTGCCGCGGGGATAGGCCGCCGGCTGGGCGACAGTCACGACGGGCCGAAAGTCCTGCTAAGCTTCGACGGCAAGACTCTGCTGCAGCGCCATCTGGAGGCGCTGGGGGAAGCCGGCGTCGGGGACGTCTCTATAACGTTGGGCCATCGCGGGGCGGAAATCCGCGCCGAGGTCGAGCGGCTGGGACAGGCAGGACGGGTGAATTTCGTGGAGAACCCGCGCTACACCGAGGGCAGCCTGGTCTCGCTCTGGACCCAGGGCGAGCTGATGCGGAGCGGCCGTCCCGTGCTGCTGATGGATGGCGACGTTCTCTACGATTCGCGGATGATCGACCGGCTGTTCGAAGGCGCGGCGGAAAACGCGCTTCTCGTGGACCGCGAGATTGAGCCGGGGGACGAGCCGGTGAAGATCTGCTTCCGCGGCGAGACCATCGTCGACTTCCGCAAGAAGCCCGAGCACGCCCACGACTGGCACGGGGAGTCGGTGGGCTTCTTCCACTTCTCACCGGCGACGGCGGCGGCCCTGTGGGACCGGTGCGACGACTATGTCGCCAGGGGGGTGCTGAAGGTCGAGTACGAGGAGGCCATCCGCGACCTGATGCTGGCTGAGCCCGCCCGCTTCGGGGCGGTGGATGTCAGCGACCTGCCCTGGACCGAGATCGATTTCGAGGCCGACGTGGAGCGCGCCCGTCACACCATCCTTCCCCAGCTCGCCAATCGATGATCGACCGATGAACGCCCCGACCCGCCCGACCCGAATGAAGGACGCCGAGGCTCTGAGCGGACCGCTCGACCCCCGGCAGATGGCCGAATACCGGCGGATGGGCTGGGTGGTGGCGCGCGGCTTCTTCCCCCCAGCGGAGGCGCAGGCCATCGCCGCCTGGACCGACGAGCTGACCGCACGCCCGGAGGTCCCCGGCGAGCACATGGTCTACCGCGAGGACAGCCTGACCGAGGCCGGCCGGCGGGTGATCCAGAGGATCGAGAACTTCTGCCCCTATCATCCGGGCTTCGACGGCCTGGTGCGCGAGGGCCGGCTGGCCCGGGCGATCGACCAGCTGCTCGGCGGGGAGGCATGCCTCTTCAAGGAGAAGATCAACTTCAAGGAGGCGGGCGGCGCCGGCTTCGAGCCGCACCAGGACCAGCAGGCCGGCTGGTCGACCTACGCCGACCTGTTCGTCACGGCCCTGGTGGGGATCGACCGCGCCACCATGGAGAACGGCTGCCTGGAAATGGCCAATGTCACGCGCCTGCCCGGCATGATCGGCCCTGAATGGCGGCCCCTTTCGGCGGCGGAGATGGCGGGCTTCGACCTCGTCCCGACGCCCACGGAACCCGGCGACGTGATCTTTTTCGACTCCTATGTGCCCCACGCCTCCAAGCCGAACTTGACGAAGGACGCGCGGCGCATCCTCTATCTCACCTACAACCGTCTCGACGACGGAGACCACCGCCAGCGCTACTTTTCCGAGAAGCGCGCCAACTTCCCCCGGACATCGAGCGAAAGCCGGGCGTGGAATACAAGTTTCGGGTGTGACGATGGCTAAGGGCTCGAGCTTTGGTAGGTTTTCCAGGATCGCGGGCCCCGCCCTGGCGGTCCTGACTTTGGCCGCCTGCGCCACCACGCCGCCGCCCCCGCCACCGCCACCGCCCGCGCCGGTCGGCCCGGCCCAGTTCACCACCGCCGATTTCGCCTGGTCGGTCGGCCGGGGCGCCAACAGCATCGTCGGGACACTGGCCTATCGGCCCCGCACCGGCGGGACCTGGAGCTGCGCCGGCCTCGACGTCGGGCTGACGCCGCAGACCCGCTACTCCCGCGACCGCATCGTCTCGCTCTACGGCTCGGACGTGGAAGCGATCCGCTCGGTCACCGAGGTGCGCGCCCGCACCACCCCGGCCCCGCCCGAGTACGCCCAGTTCGTGCGCTCGGAGAAGTGCGACGCCCAGAACAGCTTCACCTTCCGGGACCTGCCGGACGGCGCCTACTTCCTGATCGCCCGCGCCCATCCGGGCCAGACCGGCGCCGAGGACATGGTGGTGATGGACCGGGTCGAAGTCTATCGCGGCATGACGCTGCGGCTGACCATGCCCCGGACGCCGGGAACGCCGGGCGCATCGGGCGCGCCGGTGCCTGGGACCGCGCCGCGGCGGTAGCCCCCTTCCCGCCCTTCGGGCGTACTTACCCCAGAGGGGGAAGAGTGCGTCAGCTCCCGCCGCTGGACAGCGACACCGAGCCCTGGCGCTGCCTGAACTTCCAGATGCCGTCTTCCTTGGCGAAGGTGTCGGAGAAGCCGCCGACCAGCTGCACCGGATCGGCCTTGGCGGTCCCGCTCTCCGGGGCGGCGGCGGTGAACAGCAGGATGTAGCTGGTCCCCCGCGCCAGGGTCTCGCTCTCGACCTCGATGATGACGTTGGAGACGATGTGCCGGCTCATCCGTCCCTTGGGTCGGGCGGCGAAGGCGGCGCGGATCACGTCGCGCCCGACCAGGGGCGTTTCCGGGGCGGTCGGGCGGGCGAAGGACCCGTCCGCCGTGAAGAGATCGGCCACCCCCACATAGTCCCCGGCGTCGTTCAGGCCGGCGTAGCGATAGACGAGCCGGGTGCATTCGGATTCGATGACCAGGCGGTCCAGGGGCGACAGGTCGGCCATTTTTCTTGTTCTCCGGTGGTTGTCCGGAGCGAACCTAGACGGCGGCGGCCATGACCGCCAACCCCTACCGCACCTCGGAATGTTCAAGGGGTTTCTACCCCTTGAACATTCCATCGCTTAGATGCTCGGAGCGCGTTCGAGCGGCGAAACCGCTCACACTTTCGTCTAACGCGCTCCCGTTTCCAGCCAGGCCCGCAAGGCGGCGTTCACGGCTTGCGGCTGCTCCATGGTGACCATGTGTCCGCTGTCCTCGATGGGGACCAGGACGGCGCCCTTGATGTCGGCGGCGATCTCGACGTGGTGGGAGAAGGGGCTCCAGGCGTCCTGGCGGCCACACAGGACCATGGTGGGGCAGGCGATGGTGGGGAGGAGCGGGCCGGCGTCGGGGCGCTCCAGCAGGGCCTTCTGCTGGCCTTCGAAGATTTCAGGCGTTGCGCGCATCACCATGGCCCGGAGGGCGTCCATCATGGCGGTGTCGGAGAGGTGGTCGGGGTGGATCATGGGCGGGATCCAGGCGTCGGCCACGGCTCCCATGCCCTTCTCGTAGCCGAGGGCGGTCAGGGCCGCGCGGCGCTCCGGCTCATGGTCGCGCACGGTGTGGACGCCGGTGTCCATCAGGCCCAGGCGCTCGATCCGCTCGGGGGCGAGGCGGAAGACCTCCATGGCGGCGCGGCCCCCCATGGAATGGCCGGCGATGGAGAAGCGGGCGGGGGCCGTCGCCAGCACCGAGCGGGCCATGGCCGCAAGCGAATCGAAGCCGAAGAACTTCGGGATACGGATGTCGTAGTCGGCCCCGAGGCTACGCACCTGCGGCTCCCAGACGATGTCGTCGCAGAGCAGGCCGGGCAGCAGGTAGACGACGGGACGGTCAGGCAACGTCTTCACTCACCTTGGTTTCGGTCGGAAGGACCGCGTCGGGGTCCTCCAGGATCAGCTGGGCGTAGCCGGTATGCACGGGGGCGAAATAGTTGCGGTGGGCCCGGCGCACCTTGTCGGGCAAGGCGCCGCGCATGGCCAGCCACATGATGGATTCAGCGCCCTCGGCGCCGGCGTCGTCCACATAGTCCTGCAGCCGGCGCGAGGCGAGCGCTTCCGGGTCGGTCTCGATCAGATCGAGGAACTCGGCGTCCCAGGCGTAGTTCTTGTCGCCGAACCGCTCGCCATGAATGCGGTGCGAGAGACCGCCGGTGCCCAGCACCACGATGCGAAGGGGCTTGTCGTAGGTCTCGGCCGCCCGGCGGAACCCCTGCCCGAGCTTGAACATCCGCCGGGGGCTGGGGATGGGGAACTGCAGCACGTTGATGGCCACCGGGATGATCGGGCAGGGCCAGCCGTGCTCCCGGTCCGGCCAGAGCGCCGAAAGCGGGGTCAGGGCCCCGTGGTCGAGGGGCATCTTCTGGCACACGGTGATGTCGAACTCGTCGTCCACCAGGCTGTGGGCGAGGTGCCAGGCGAAGCGGGCGTCGCCGGGGACGGGAGGCAGGGCTCGGGGGCCCCAGCCCTCGTCGGCGATCTCGTGCTCGGGAGCGACCCCTAAGGCGATCATCGGATAGACGTCGAAGAAGAAGGTGGTGACGTGGTCGTTGTAGACCAGGATGGCCAGGTCCGGCTTCTGTTCGGCCAGCCAGCGCTGCATCACGCGAAAGCCGTCCATCAGCCCCTTCCACTCGGGGTCGTCCCACTTGTTCTTGTCCACGGCGTTGCCGATGCCGGGGGAATGGGGCGAGCCGAGCCCGGCGATGATCCTGGCCATCAGCTTTCCTTGGGCTTGGGCGGGGCGGCGCCGAACATGTCGAAGTCGCGGCTGGCCATGTACTGCTCCACCGTCTCGCCCCGCATCTGGGCCGCCACGGCCTCGAGGTTGTCCCCGTGCATCTGCGCCAGGCGCAGCAGGGGAAAGATGTTGCCGCCGCGCTGGATCAGTCCCAGCCAGTCCTTGGCGCGGATCAGCCGGCGGTCCTCCCCGTCCAGGCCATAGCGCTCCATCTGCCCTTCCGGGTCGGATTTGTAGAGGGCCCGGTTCTCCGGCAGCCGCAGGTCGTAGCAGAAGCGGTTCAGCTTCAGCCCCATCTGGGCGCGTTCGGAGGTGTTGGGATAGGTCCCCGGCAGCTGGGCGTCGAGATCGAGCTGACGGGACGACATGGAGTGCCTTCTGACTGCCTGGACGGTCGCGCCGACTGACCGGACCGGAGTGCGCGGCCGGCCGCCTTGATCCAGGTCAGGAAGATAGGGCGGGCCGCGCGAAGCCACAAATTCGTCGGTCCGGAACCGCCCGCGGCCATTAAGGTTTCATTCACCCTCAAGGCGCAATTTTCGATTCGTCTTCTTTCTGTTGGAGACACCCCACCCTCACCGACTTTGCAAGCTCGGCTTCGGCCGGGCTTCTTTTTGCCCCCAGCGCGGGGGCGCCGCTTGCGGAGCGGGCGAAGCGCCTGCTATAGCCCCCCGCCTTGGGTCGGCGCCACCAGCGCAGGCTCTGTTCCGCGGTAGCTCAGTGGTAGAGCAGCCGGCTGTTAACCGGCGGGTCGTAGGTTCAAATCCTACCCGCGGAGCCATTCCCAGGCTCCCACCAGTGAATTGACGGCGCTGTTCGCGCCCGCCGTCGGCAAAGGGCGTCGCGTCCCAACCCGGAACGGCTCGGTCACGGTCGCGCGAAAGCGCTCGGGCCGGGGTATAACGTTCCCACATGACGTCGCCGCTGCTCTCGATCACTTCGCTCTCGAAATCCGTGCCGGGCGGCAGGGTGCTGTTTCGCGGCCTCGATCTCGCCCTGGCGCCGGGCGAGTTCGTGGCCGTGACCGGGGAGTCTGGCGTCGGCAAGTCGACGCTTCTGAACCTGGTCGCGGGGCTGGACCTCCCGGACAGCGGCACGGTCACCTTCGATGGCGTCGCGCTTGGAGACCTCGGCGAGGACGGCCGGACCCGGCTGCGGCGCGATCGGATCGGCTTTGTCTTCCAGGCCTTCCACGTGCTCCCGCATCTCAGCCTGGCTCAGAACGTCAGCCTGCCCCTGATGCTCCAGCGCCGTCCCGCCCGCGAGGCGGCCGACCAGGGCCGGCGCATGCTGGACCTCGTGGGCCTCGGCGATCGCGGCGACGACTATCCGAACCAACTTTCCGGCGGCGAGCTGCAGCGGGTGGCGATCGCCCGCGCCCTCGTCCACCGCCCCGCCCTGATCCTGGCGGACGAGCCCACCGGCAATCTCGACGCCGAGACCGCCGCGCGGGTGCTCGACCTCTTCGCCGCCCACGTCCGCGAGGCCGGCGCCGCGACCCTCCTGGTCACCCACTCCAAGGTCGCCGCCGCCTGCGCCGACCGGACGGTCAAGCTGACCCCCGCCGGCCTGGTGGGAAACGATGCCGGCTGAGGCCCTGCCCACCGGGGTCCTGCGCTGGATGATCCTGGGGGAATGGCGGGCCCACCCCGCCCGGGTGGCGCTCGGCGCCCTGGCCATCGCCGTCGGCGTGGCCCTGGGCTTCGCGGTGCATCTGATCAACACCTCGGCCTTGAGCGAATTCTCCCGCGCCATCGCCGCGGTCAACGGCGACGCGGACCTGCAGGTGCGGGCGGTGAGCGCCCGGGGCTTCGACGAACAGCTCTATCCCCGGGTGGCGCGCCTCGCCGGGGTCGCCGCCGTCAGCCCCGTCGTGGAGCTGACGGCCGACCTGGGCGGGGGGCCCGGCGACCGGCTGACCCTGATCGGGCTCGATGTCCTGCGCGCCGCCGCGGCGACCCCCTCGCTGGTCGGGCGCGGTCCCGCCGAGGTCCGGTTCGACGAGGGGAGCCTCTTCCTCTCCGACGCCGCCCTGCGCGCCGGCGGCCATAGGGTCGGCGACACCGTGGAGGTTGCGGCCGGCGGCCGCCCGCAGCCGTTCCGCATCGTCGGCGACCTGCCCGCCGCGCCCGACGGCCAGCGCATCGGCGTGATCGACATCGCCGCGGCCCAGTGGCGTTTCGACCGCGTGGGGCGCCTGAACCGCCTGGACCTCAAGCTGGCCGAGGGCGCCGACCCGGGGGCGGTGCGGGCGGCGGTGTCCGCGCTCCTGCCCCCCGACGCCGAAATCGCCAGTCCCGATAGCGAGGTCAGGCAGACCGACAATCTTTCGCGCGCCTATCGGGTCAATCTCGACATGCTGGCCCTGGTGGCCCTCTTGACCGGCGCCTTCCTGATCTATTCGGCCCAGTCCCTTTCGGTGGCGCGCCGGCGCCCGCAGTTCGCGCTGCTGCAAGTGCTGGGCGCGGATCGCCGGACCATCCTGATCCAGGTGCTGCTGGAATCCGTGGCGGTCGGCCTCCTGGGCGCAGGGTTGGGATTGGCGATCGGCCTCGGCCTGGCGCAGGCGGCCCTGAGCCTGTTCGGGGGCGACCTCGGCGGGGGCTTCTTCGGAAACGTCCGCCGGCCCGCCCTGACCTTCTCGCCCGGCGCCGCGGCGGTGTTCGGCGGCCTCGGCCTCGCCTCGGCCCTGCTTGGGGGCCTGGCGCCCGCGCGCCAGGCCGTGGGCGCGCCGCCGGCCGTGGCCCTGAAGAACCTCGGCGACGCCGTCGACCCGCGCCGGACCCCGCCCCTCGTCCCGGCGCTCGGCCTGCTGGTGGCCGGAGCACTCTGCGCCCTGCTTCCGCCGGTCGGGGGGCTTCCGCTGTTCGGCTATGTGTCGATCGCCCTGATCCTCGGCGGCGGGATCGCCGGCGTACCCTGGCTGGCGCGCGCCCTGCTCTCGCCCGCCCAGCGGCTCGCCCCGGGCGCGCCCAGCCTGAGACTGGCCCTGAACCGGCTCTGGGGCGCGCCGTCCCAGGCGGCGGTCGCCCTGTGCGGGATCGTCGCCAGCACCAGTCTGATGATCGCCATGGCGGTGATGGTGACCAGCTTCCGCTCGTCGGTCGACGACTGGCTGCTGCAGGTCTTTCCGGCGGACATCTATCTCACCTATCGCGGGGACGGCGACGGCTTCGACGAGCCCGTGCGGCGGGCCATGACGGCGGCCCCGGGGGTCGCCGGGATCGCCTTCCTGAGAACCACCTCCCTGCGCCTCTCGGCCGAGCGGCCGCCGCCGGCGCTGGTCGCGCGGCCCGACCCCGGCGGGAGCCTGCCGCTGGTGGGAGGCCGGGCGTCAGGCCCGCCGCCTGGCCTGACGCCGGTATGGCTGTCCGAGCCCGCCGCCCGCATCTATGGCCATCGGCCGGGCGATCGCCTTCTCCTTCCCCTCGTCGACCCGGCGACGGACAAGGCGACCACCGCCTTCGTCATGGGCGTCTGGCGCGACTACGCTCGCCAGCAGGGGAGCATTGTCCTGGAGCAGGCCGACTATGTCCGCCTCACGGGCGACCGGCTCGTCAACGAAGCGGCCGTCGATCTCGACCCCGGCGCCGCCCCCGGCGCGGTGGTCGCGCGCCTGCGTGCGGCGCTGCCCGAGCGCCTGGCGGGCCGCACCCTGATCACCGAGTCCCGGGCCCTGCGCGCCCTTTCCTTGCGCATCTTCGACCGCAGCTTCGCGATCACCTATCTGCTGGAGGCCATCGCCATCCTGGTGGGGCTGGCGGGGGTGACCGCCACCATGTCGGCCCAGACCCTGGCGCGCATCAAGGAGTTCGGCATGCTGCGCCACGTCGGGGTCCTGCGCCGGCAGATCGCCGCCATGCTGGCGGCGGAGGGCGCGCTGCTGGGCGCGGTCGGCGGCGTCGCCGGCATCGGCCTTGGCCTCGCCATGAGCCAGGTGCTGATCCATGTGGTGAACCCGCAGTCCTTCCACTGGACCATGGAGACGCACCTGCCGCTTTCGCTGTTCGCCGGCGTGGCGGGGGCGCTGATCGGCGTGTCCGCGATCGCCGCGCTCATGACCGGGCGCCGCGCGATCTCGCAGGCCGCCGTGGACGCGGTCAGGGAGGACTGGTGATGGCGCGCTGGAAGCCCTGGGCGGTCGCCGCCCTGACCATGTTCCTCGTCGCGGCGGCCCCCGCATCCCCGCGCTACGCCGAGGTCCGTCCCGGCGTCGCCCTGGCCTTCCCCGCCGACCACGGCGCCCACCCCGATTTCCGTACCGAGTGGTGGTACGTCACCGGCTGGCTGGAGACCGGCGACGGGCCGCCAGTGGGCTTTCAGGTGACTTTCTTCCGCTCGAAGACCGGCAGCGATCCGGCGAACCCCAGCGCCTTCGCCCCCCGTCAGGTGCTGTTCGCCCACGCCGCCGTCTCGGACGCCCGGACGGGCCGCCTCGTCCACGACCAGCGCATAGCCCGCGAGGGCTTCGGCCTGGGCACGGCCTCGAGGACCGACCTCGATATCGTCCTCGACGACTGGACCATGAAGCGGCAGGCCGACGGCCGGATCCGCACCAAGGTGCAGGGTAGCGACTTCGTCCTCGATCTGGTCCTCGATTCGAGCCAGCCGGTCCTGCTCCAGGGCAAGGGCGGCTACAGCCGCAAGGGCCCGGCGCCGAGCCAGGCGAGCTACTACTACAGCCTGCCGCAGTTGAAGGTTTCCGGCCGGATCCAGCGCGGCCGCAAGGCGCAAGCAGTGACGGGCCAGGCCTGGATGGACCGGGAGTGGTCGTCCACCCTGCTCGATCCAAGCGCGGTCGGCTGGGACTGGCTGGGGGTCAACCTGGCCGATGGAAGCGCCCTGATGGCGTTCCAGATCCGCGACGCATCCGGGCGCCCCTTGTGGGCCGGCGGAACGCTGCGGCCCGCGAACCGCCCCGCGACCAGCCTTGGCCCCGACGCCGTGCGCTTTTCGACCGTTCGCACATGGCGCTCGCCCCGGACCCGCGTGACCTACCCCGTCGAGCGGCAGCTCACGGTCCGCCTGCCTGGGGGAGAGCGGCGCTGGCGGGTCCGGCCGCTGTTCGACGACCAGGAGCTCGACAGCCGCGCCGCCGGGGGCCCGATCTACTGGGAGGGCGCGGTGACGGTGGAGGGCGGGCGAGGCTACCTCGAACTCACCGGCTATGCCTCGCCCCTCAAGCTCTAGACGCCGGGAACCTCACGGCAGGACGCAGCGGAAGGATTCGGCGCGCTCCATGTCGCCCCCGTTGCGGCGGGGCTGCTGCGGATAGGGGCAGAGCAGCCGCGTGCGGCCGGGCCATGGGGTGTTGGCCCCCGCCCGCCCCGTCAGCGACACTGGGGCCACGTTCTTCTCGCGCCAGGCCACCAGGGCGGAGAAGGCGTCGATCTGGTCCGTGGCGGGGCCCCCGCCCCCATGGTTCATCCCCGGCACGGCGAAGAGCCGAACGAAGCGGGCGGCGCGGCCGGCCTCGCGGCGGTCGACCTTGTTCAGCCAGGCGATGGTGTCCTTGATCGAGAAGACCGGATCGCTGACCCCGTGGAAGATCAACAGCTTGCCGCCCCGGCGGTAGAAGCGGCGGAGATCCGTGGCCTCTGCGTGCATGAAGTCGGCTGCGGATTCGCCGAAGCTTCCCCACTTTGTCCGCACCTTCGCCGGGCTCTGCGTCACGTCCGCCGACAGGGTGTAGCGGGTGAGCGCGGCCGGATCGTCCGCGACCGCCGTCGGCGGAGAGGTAAAGACCGCGGAGGCAGACCCCCCGCCCAGCACCACGGCGAGGCCGTCGTTGCGGTCGCTGGCGTAGCGGCCGAGCTTCCAGGTCCGCCAGCCCTGCTGGAACCCCTGGGGCGAGCGCCCGCCGATCCCCGCGTCCCAGGCCCAGTCGCTGTAGAGGGGCGCGCCACGGGCGTCGCGCGGGCCGTCGTAGACCTTGCGCAGGGCGGTGATCTGGGCCGCGCTCAGGCAGGCGGGCGTCTTGGCCCCGGCGCAGGTGACGGCGGCCAGGGCCGGGGCGACGACCGGCGTGGTGCAGGCCATGAAGTTCTCGACCATGCCGTCGACCGTGCCGTCGAGGTTGTCGCAGGCCTTCAGCACGGCCTGGGACGCCAGGTCGAGGTCCTCGTCGGTCATGGCCTTGTTGACCAGCGGCAGGCCCGCGGCGTCGACCTGGCCGGCGGCCCGCGCCGCCTCGGCGAAGGCCTGGGCGTCGGACATCTGGGCGATGGCGGCCGCGTCGGCCAGCCTGAAGCCCGGATAGCCCGCCAGGATCGCGTCGAATTCCTCGGGGAAGCGCTGGGCGGCCATCATGGCTTCCTGCCCGCCCTTGGAGCCCCCGACGAAATAGGAGAACTGCGGGCCGCGCCCGTAATGGGCCCGGATCATGGCCTTGGCGACGCGGGTCACCGGGCCGATGGAGGCGAAGCCGTAGTTGCGCCTGGCCTCGGCATCCCAGCCAAAGGTCACGGTCCCCTGCAGCTTGGGGTCGTTGTTGACGGCGTTGTCGTGGCCGGAGTCCTGGGAGACCACCGCATAGCCGAGGCTGAGCGCGCTGCCGGTCTGGCCGCCCAGCAGGGATCCCACCGCATTGCCGACAACGCCGTTGGAGCCCCCTCCGCCTTGGAAAAAGAACCGCCCGTTCCACGCCGTGGGCATGCGCAGGTGCAGCTTGATGGCGTAGGTCTGACCGTTGGCGCCCTTGCGCTCCTGCAGCTTGGCGAAGACCTCGCAGTTGGCGGGGATGGCGGGGGTCCGGCCGTTCGCCGCCTGGGCGGGCTGGGCCACGGCCGAGGCGACCACCAGGGTCGGATCGCCGAGCCGCCCCGCCGGCAGGGCCGCCAGCGCGTCGCAGCTCGTCCCGGAAGGCGACGCCGCCTGAA
Organism: Caulobacterales bacterium; assembly: GCA_947474395.1. Taxonomy (GTDB): domain Bacteria; phylum Pseudomonadota; class Alphaproteobacteria; order Caulobacterales; family Caulobacteraceae; genus CANJID01. The sequence goes on along the minus strand of CANJID010000001.1, from coordinate 22,274 downwards.
GGCTCCCGCCCACCGAACCGGCGACGACCAAGGCGCCTATCAGCCCGACCCATCTCATCATGGCGTTTCCCCTACCCTTGTTAGGGCGAGCTTCGCACGCCCCGCCCGTCCTGTGCACCCCGCCTTGCCGCCGCTGGGGGCCGAGGGCAGGGTGAGAGCCATGGGCGAGCGGATCATAGGACGGGCCAAGAGCCTGCTGCGGACCCTGGGTCTCGGGCGTCGCGGCGAGGCCTACGAGGCGTTGATCAGCCTCGGCGGCCTGTGCCAGGTCGCCTACCAGGTCGAAAAGCGGTTCGGCTTTCGGATCAAGAGCCCGTTCGACTGGCTGGTCACCCCGCTGGGCGCGATCGAGCGCGTCCTGACCGACGATGGCGCGGGCTTCGGGCAGTCCGTGACCATGCAGTTCGACGGCGGCACGGCGGTCTGCGACCGGTACGGCGTGGCCCATCACCACGATTTCCCCAGGACCGCAGACTACAAGGCCATGGTCAGCGCCGAGGCCCTGGAGGCCTGCCGGGCCAAGCACCTGCACAAGTACCGGTCCTTCATCGACTTCATGAGGAAGGGCCGGCGGACGGTGTTCATCCGCCTGGGCGGGCATCTGGAGTCCCCCGCGCCGCACCCCTACGTGGCCGACCCCAAGACGGTGGAGACGGAGGACCTGAACCGGCTCTGCCGGACCCTCGAAGCCAAGTTCCCCGGCCTGAGCTTCACCCTGGCCTTCGTCTATTACGAGGCCTTCACCCCGGTCGCGATCGACCCCGCCGCCCTCGACCCCCGCGTGCGGGTGTTCGCCCTCCCGACTCACCCGCAGTCCGACTGGATGGGCGACACGGGGGCGTGGGGCGCGATCTTCGACCAGCTCCGCATCGCAATCCCGGACCGCGCCAACACCGCCTGCCAGTTCGGCGAGGAGACTCGCGAGATGGAGGTCATGCACGCCTGAACGGTCGCGCTTGACGATGGGCGCCGCCTCTCGGCTACTGCCCGCGATGTCGCTCATCCACTACGACGCCAGCCTGATCCTGCACTGGGGGGACGAGACGGCCGTCGGCATCGTCCGGGTCGAGCACTACATCGTCGACCATCTGTTCAAGACCGCCGACCGGCCGCTCAACTTCGTGCGCTTCGACCCGGCCGCTGGAGGCTTTCGCGACGCGACCGCGCAGGAGACGCGCGCCGTCCTGAGGATCGTCGCGGTCGCCCACGGCCGAACCCCCGAGGCCGAGCCGGAACCGGCGGAAGCGCCTCCGCCCGTAAGTGAGCCGGTCCCTTCGGTCGGCGCCCGTCTTGCCCGCTTCGCCGAAGCCGTGGCGCGGACCCCGCGGAGCCAGGCGCCGCAAGCCCTGCGCGCCTGGCTCGGCCATGCCCTGCCGTCGAACGCCCTCGCCGTCCGAGCGCTGCGGGTCGGGCTCTACATCGGGGCCCTGTCGGCGAACACCGTGATCCGGGGCGCGCGCCTCGCCGTCCGCAGGGGGCCTCCGCCGCCCGCGCCCGAACCGGCGCCGCCCGCCCCATCGCGGGCGGTGGAGTGGAACCACGGCGATGTGCTGGTCTGCGCCGCCAACGGCTGGGACTACCTCGACTACGATCAGCTCGCCGCCGTCGTCGCCCTCGGGGTCCGGCTGGTGAGCGTCTGCTATGACGTCATCGTGGTCGAGCACCCCGAGGTCGCGGCGGTCCCGCCCGACCGGCTGCATCGCTACTTCGTCGAGATGGCGCACCTGAGCGAGACGGTGCTGACGGTGTCTGAGACCTCGCGCGAGGCCTTCCAGCGAGTGATCTGCGCGCCCAACGACATCGACTGCCGGGTCGTGGCGGGGCGGGTCCCGAACCTGCTGTTCGCCCACGCGGAGGCCATCGGCGAGGTCGAGACAGCCGAACTGGCCGGGCGGCCGTTCGCGGTCTTCTGCGCCACCATCGAGGTGCGCAAGAACCACATGCTGCTCCTGCGGGTCTGGGAGCGGCTGGCCGAGCGCCTGGCGCCGGAGGACCTGCCGATCCTGGTCTTCGTCGGCAAGTGGGGCTGGCGTGTGGACGAGGTGCGCTTCTTCGCCGAGCACGGGCGGCGCCTGCGCGGCAAGCTGAGGATCTACAACAAGGCCTCCGACGCCGAGCTGATCTGGCTCTACCGCAATGCCCGCTTCGCCCTGTTCCCGTCCTTCTACGAGGGCCTCGGCAATATCGAGCCCCTGACCTTCGGCACGCCGATGATCACCTCGGACCATGCCTCCATGTTGGAGGCGACCGAGGGGCTGATGCCGGCGCTCGACCCGCTCGACGCCCCGGCCTGGACCGAAGAGATCGAACGCCTGATCCGGGAGCCGGCCCGGCTTGAGGTGCTGCGAGCCACGGCGCGCGACCGCTTCGCCAACCTCGGCCCGGCGACCTTCGGCGACGCCCTGACGGCCGCCGTGACAGGGGCCGCCCGTGGGTAGGGCCCTGATGCTCGCCCCCTTCCCGCTCGGCGAGAACGCCGTCTCGGGAGGCGACGCCCGGGCGCTGTCGAACCGGCGCCTGTTCGAGGCGCTCGGCTGGAGCGTGACGACGGTCGGCATCTATCCCGGAGCCGGTGGCGCCGCCGGCAGCGACATCCTCCTGTCTGACCCTGCCCTTGAGACCGCCCTGGAGGCGGACATGGCGTTCGGCGGGCTGCACATGGCCCTGGCGGCGGAGAGCGATCCGGCGGGCAGACGGGCGCTGACGGGCGCCATCGAGGCCGCTGCGCCGGACCTGATCGTGGTGGAGCATCCCTGGCCGTGGCCGCTGCTGCGGCGGGTCCTGGCGGACCTGGGCGGCAGGCGGCCCCGGCTGATCTATTCCGCCCACAACATCGAGGCCGAGCTGCGGCCCCTGCTCTACCCCTACTGCCCTGTCGCCCCGGGCGCGGAGACGCGGCGGCTCGCTGTGGAGGCGATGGAGCGCGAGCTGGCGCAGGCGGCGGACGTGGTCCTGGCCATATCGGGCGAGGACGCCCGGTACATGCGGGACCGCTGGGGCGTGGAGGCCACTGTCCTGCCGCCGATCAGCGGGCTGCCGGAGGTCGCCGAACCGGAAGCGGCGAGGCCGCAGCGCTACGCGGCCATGGTCGCCAGCGCCTTCTGGCCCAACGTGGACGGGTTCTTCTGGGCCTTCCCCGACGGCCTCGGCGTCCTGCGTCTGGGGGAGACGGTCGCCGCGGCCGGCTCGGTCGGTCCGGCCATCGAGGCCGACGCCCGGTTCGGGAGTTTTCGCGCCCTGAACCAGTCGCGGTTCCGCAGTCTCGGGCCCCTGCCCTCCGCCGATCTGGCAAGGGTCCTACGCGCGGCTTCCTGCGTGATCCTGCCCGTCCGGGTAGGCGCGGGCGCCAATATGAAAACCGCCGACGCCCTATGGAGCGGGCGGCCCGTGGTCTGCACGCCCAAGGCCCTGGTCGGCTATCCGCACGCCTCGCCCGGCGCGGGACTCTACGTGGCCGACGATCCGGGCGATTTCCGCCGCCTGGTCCGGGCCGGCGTGCGGGGGGAGCTCGCCCCGCCCCCGCCCGGCGCCGCGGCCTTCGGTGAGCGTGACGCCTTGGCGATCCTGCGCGCCGCCCTGCCCGGGGCGGGCGGGTGAAGCTGATCATCGCCTCGTCCTATGTGCCGTTCGTCACCGGCGGGGCGCGCCACATCGTCGACTGGCTGGCGGCGAAGCTGAGGGCGCAGGGCCACGAGGTCGAGAGCTTCCTCCTGCCCTTCGTGGACGACCCGGAGACCATGCTGGCCCAGATCGCCGGCTGGCGGCTGATCGACCTCTCGGACCGCTGCGACCGGCTGATCTGCATCCGCCCGCCCGCCTATGTGCTCCGCCACCCCCACAAGCTGGTCTGGTTCATCCATCACTTCCGGGTCTTCTACGACCTCTGGGACACCGCCCTCTGCTACCTGCCGCACGACGCCCGCACCCTGGCGGTGCGCCGGGCCCTGATGGAGCTGGACACCGAGGCGCTGGGCGAGGCCGCCCAGGTCTACGCCCTCAGCGGGACGGTCCAGGACCGGCTCAGGCGCTTCAACGGCCTCGAGACGCCCATCCTCTACCAGCCGCTGCTGGAGCCGGAGCGGTTCAGGAGCGGCGACCACGGCGACGCGGTGGTGCTGGTCGCCCGGCTGGAGGCGTACAAGCGCCAGCACCTGCTGGTCGAGGCCATGCGCCATGTGAAGACCGGGGTACGCCTGCACCTGTGCGGCGCGAGCGCCGAGCCGGAATACACCGACCAGCTCAAGGCCCTGATCGAGCGCCACGGCCTGGCCGGCAAGGTGACCCTGGAAAGCCGTTGGATCGCGGAGGAGCGGAAGCAGGAGGTGATCGCCGGCGCCCTGGCCGTCGCCAACATCGCCATCGACGAGGACAGCTTCGCCTATGTGTCCCTCGAGGCCTGTTACGCCGAGAAACCGATCATCACCTCGACCGACGCCGGCGGGGTGCTGGAGCTGGTCAGGGACGGGGTCAACGGCCTGGTGGCCGAGCCGACGGCTCAGGCGCTCGCCGCCGCCTTCGACCGCCTCTACCTCGACCGAGCCCTGGCGGCGCGGATGGGCAAGGCCAATCGCGCGCGCATCGACGAGATGGGGATTGGCTGGGACAAGGTCCTTCACGCAATGACCGCGTGAGCGTCAAACGATCTCGATCTCCGGGAAGGGGAAGATGAAGCGGCCGCCACGGGCTCGATGCTCGGCCTCCCGTTGCAGCACCCCCTCCTTGAAGTGCCAGGGCAGGACCAGGAAGTAGTCCGGCCGCATGGCGCGCGCCTCGGCCTCGGGGATGATCGGGATGCGCGAGCCCGGGGTGTAGCGGCCGAACTTGTCGGGATTCCGCTCGGCGATGGCCGGCAGCTCGGCCTCAGTGACGCCGCAGAACTGCAAGGTCACATTGCCCTTGGTCGAGGCCCCGTAGCCGAGCACGGTCTTGCCGTCGGCGGCCAGGGCTTGGAGCAGCCCCTTCAGGTCCTCCCGGTGGCGGAACACCCGCGCCTCGAACTCGCGAAAGGGGCGCAAGGAGGCCATGTCCAGCCGCGCCTCCTGGCCCAGCAGCCAGTCGACCACCGCATCGTTGGCGAGGCGCTGCGAGGCGCGATGCACGGCAGTGACGGCGAAGCTGCCGCCGTTGACCGCGTTGGTCTGCACATCGAGGACCCGCAGATCGGCGGCGTCGAGGATCGTTCGGACCGTCTCCAGGCAATAGTACTCGAGGTGCTCGTGGCAGATCGTGTCGTAGGCCCCGGTCCGCAGCATCGCCGGCAGGTAGGCCTGCTCGAAATGCCAGATCCCGTCGGGCGCCAGGACGGAGGCCACGTCGCGGGCGAAGGCCACAGGGTCCTCCAGGTCGTAGACCATGGCGATGGAGGTGACGATGCGGGCAGGGGCGGCGCCGGCGCGGCGATAGCCATCGCCGGAGAAGAACTCGGACAGGAGCAGGACGTCGTCGGGGTAACAGCGGCGGAATTTCTCCCCCAGGGGATCGACCCCGATCCGGCGCACGCCCGCGGTCCGGTAGCCCTTGAGCGCGGCGCCGTCGTTCGAGCCGATGTCGAGAACCGTGTCCCCGCCCTGCAGGCCGACGAGCGCCTCCACGTCGCGGATCTTGCCGGTGAGATGGGCGAGCATCGCCGGGTTGAGCCCGGACCGGTAGCCGTAGTTCTCGCCGTAGAGCTCGCCGGGATCGAAGGAATGACCGAGCTGCAGCAGGCCGCTGTCCGGACACCACACCAGCTGCAGCGGGCCGGCCGTGACCGGCTCCTCCCGGGTCTTCGGAAAGACCCCCGTCAGTTCCTGCACGCCCAGGTCCAGGACCGGGATCAGGTCGCTGCTACCGCTGACGCGACAACGCTCGAGTTTCCGCCAGGCGCCCCGCATGCCCCACCGCTGACACGGAGAGGCCGGCGAGAAACCGCCGCCGTCTTCCGTTCCTATCCTGAACGGCTGACGACGGCGGCGGCTCCCGCCGAGCCTTTTAGGGCCAGATGAAATCATCTGGCCCGTGTAAAAAGGCTCTCTTTTTTCAAATAGTTAGAGCGCGCTCTAGCGGCGAAACCGCTTACACTTTCGCCTAACGCGCTCTAGCTAGCGGAATAGGGCCAGGAGGATGCTTGTCGACGAGTTGGCGATGGAGAGGGCCTGGACGCCGAGCTGCTGCTTGGTCTGCAGGGCCTGGAGCTTGGCGCTTTCCTTGGCGACGTCGGCGTCCACCAGGTTGCTGACACCGATGAGCATGGCGTCCTGCATGTCCGAGATGAAGTTGAGGTGGGTCTGCAGGGAATTGGAGCCGGTGCCGAGCTTGGAGACCGCCGCCGAGACATTGGTCAGGGAGTTGTTCACCGCCGTCAGCTGCGTGCCCGCCGTGGTCGCCGTGTTGAAGGAGGCGGTGGCGGTCACGGTGACGATAGCGCCGCCGAGAGTCATGTTCTGGGCCTGGACCGTCAGCACCGAGGTGCCGGCCGAATTGGCCAGGGCCTTCACCGTGGTGGCGGTGGCGGAAATCATGTTGGCGCCGTTGAAGTCGGCGTTGGCCACCACCTTGGCGATCTGGTCGCGCAGGGACTTGTAGTCCTCGTTCAGGGCGGTGCGGCTGGGAACGTCCAGGGTCTGGTCGGAGGCGGCGAGCGCCTTGGCCTTCATCTGGCTGAGCAGGTCGGAGACTGTCTCTCCGGCGGAAACAGCGACGTCGACCACGGACTGGCCCCTTTGCAGCGAGGCCTTCACCGAGTCGAAGGCGTTGATGGTGGCGCGCTGGTTCTGGGCGATGGCCCAGATCGCGCCGTTATCCTTGGCGCTCGCGACCTTGAGTCCGGTGCTGATACGCGCCTGGACGTCGTTAAGGTCCCTATTGGTTATACTCAGATTCTGGAGCGCCGTTAGCGCTCCTGTATTGGTGTTAACGCTGTTGAGCGCCATGACCGAGACCCCCACGTCTGTCGATGCGTTCTATCGGCTGGTTTTTTCCGCCGTTATCATGAGAATACAGGGGGCATGTTTAGGTTACGTTAGGAAACATCACTAATTTCCTTAAAGCATGCCGCGCCCCAGATTGGGACGGCGCCGGCGCCCAGCGCCTCGGCCTGGACAGGGCGGGCCCCGTCCGCAATCGTCGCTAGCCACGGCAGGAGGGGCGATTGCGGGCCTATGTGCTTCCCAAGGACAGCCGGAGCCTCGATCAGCTCCGCATCGTTGAACGGCCCGCCCCCGTGCCGGGGCCGGGCCAGGTCGCGATCCGCGTGCGCGCCGCCTCGCTAAACTACCGCGACCTGCTGATCGCCACGGGGCGCTATTTCAATTGGCCGACCCCGCGCGAGCTGGTCCCCCTGTCCGACGGGGCGGGCGAGGTCGCGGCCGTGGGCGAGGGCGTGACCCGCTTCAAGGTCGGGGACCGGGTGGCGGGGTGCTTCGCCCAGGCGGATCCGCGCGGGCCGGCCAGCGGCCCCGAGCTGCCGACGGGCTCGCCCCTGGACGGGGTCCTGGCCGAGACGATTGTGCTGCACGCGGACGGGGTCGTGGCCATCCCGCCGAGCTACAGCTTCGAGGAGGCCGCTTGCCTGCCCTGCGCTGGCGTGACCGCCTGGAACGCCCTCTTCGGCACGGGAAAGCCCCTCAGGGCCGGCGAAACCGTGCTGGCGCTGGGGACCGGGGGCGTGTCGGTCTGGGCGACCCAGCTGGCCGCCGCAGCCGGGGCCAGGGTGATCGTCACCTCCTCCAGCGACGCCAAGCTGGCGCGGGCCAGGGCGCTCGGGGCGGCTGAGGGGATCAATTACCGCACGACGCCTGACTGGGACGAGGCTGTGATGCGGCTGACCGAGGGACGGGGCGTCGACTGCGTGATCGAGGTCGGGGGCGCGGGCACCTTGTCGCACTCGTTCCGCTCCATCAGCCCCGGGGGCAAGATCGCCCTGATCGGGGTCCTGGCCGGCCAGGCGGCCGAGGCGGTGGAGGTCCAGGCCCTGCGCTTCCGGCGGGGCAGCCTGCACGGGATCCTGGTGGGGGACCGGCCGATGTTCGAGGCGCTGGTCCGAGCGGTGGAGGAGAACGCGATCCGGCCGGTGATCGACCGCGTGTTCGACTTCGAGCAGGCGCGGGCCGCCTACGACCACCTCGCCTCGGGCGACTTCATGGGCAAGATCGTTATTTCGCTCTGACGTTTCGGACAAGGAAACGGGCGCGAGGCGAGGCCCCGCGCCCGTACCAGGTCCGCGATAAGCGTCGCCTTACTTGGCGGCAGCGGGCTTGGCCTTTTTGGCCTTGTGCTTGCCCTTGGCGGGAGCCGCCTTGGCAGCAGTCGCGGCCGGAGCCGAAGCGGTGGAAGCGGCGGGAGCGGCCGGCTTGGCGGCGGGCTTGTCGGCGGCGAAGGCCGGCGCGACGGCCAGGGACAGGGCGGCGACGGCCGACAGAATGATGGCAGACTTCATTGAGACGTTTCCTTCGAGGATCAGACGCGAGGGGCGCGCCTTGGAGACAGGCTGATCCTGGAAGGGCCGGCTTTCAGGAAACCGGGCGTGCGGCTCAAATCGCTGTAAGGATGAAACCCTTCAGCGGACCTGCGCCGGCACCTCGAAGTCGCAGAGCGTCACCGCCCCGCGCTTGTCCTCGATGATCTTCTTCACACTCGCGGCGAAGGCCGCGCTCTGGGTATCCATCACCTCGACCACCGGCCGCTGGGCCGCAGGGATGTCGGCCAGGATGCGCACGCGGGTCATCTTGTCGGGACCGACCACCGGCTCGCCCACCTTCAGGGCCCGCACCACGTCCTGGCCCACCAGCACCCGGCCGAAGGCGGTGAAGGTCTTGTCCAGCCCCCCGGCCTGACGCATCAGGAAGAACTGGCTGTTCGCGCTGTCCACGGGGGTGTCGTAGTGGGTGAAGCCCGCGACGCCGGGGCAGAACATCACCCAGCCGGTCTGCGAGCCGTCGGCGGCGACCTTGTCCAGGGTCACCGGCATGGGACCCGTGAAGCCCATGTCCCCGCGCTCCTCGGTCGCGACCACCGAGAAATAGGGCATGTCCGCCGTCCGCCGGAAGGTGAACTCGGCCTTCAGGTTGGGCAGTTTGGAGCGGTACTGCTTGTCGCCCTTGTCCCCGCCCTGGGCCATGAAGCTGTCGACCACGCGGTACCAGAGCGCCCCGTCGTAATAGCCCTGGCGGGTCAGGGTCTTGATCCGCGCCACGTGGGCGGGGGCGAGCTCGGGGTGCAGCTCGACGATGATGCGGCCCTTGGTAGTTTCGATCACCCAGGTGTTGGCCGGGTCGACCGCCTTCCACTCCGAACCGGCGGCGGGCGCGGCGCCAGAAGGCGAAGCAATGGGCGGCGGAGCGGCCGGCGCCTGGGCCGCGGCCGGCGCGGCGACAGCGAGACCGATCAGGACGGCGAGACCGCTCCGCATGGGATCACCAGACGCCGGTGTTGGCCATGGAGGCCCAGGGCTCGGCAGGAGCCAGGGCGTCGCCGCTCTGCAGGAGTTCGACCGAGACGCCGTCGGGGGAGCGGATGAAGGCCATCTTCCCGTCGCGGGGCGGGCGGTTGATGAGGACTCCACCCTTCTGCAGCCGGTCGCAGACGGCGTAGATGTCGTCCACCTGGTAGGCCAGATGGCCGAAGTTGCGCCCGCCGGTGTAGTCCTCGGTGTCCCAGTTGTAGGTCAGCTCGACCACCGGGCCCTCGTCCTTCTTCGCCCGCTCGACGTCGTCCGGGGCGGCCAGGAAGACCAGGGTGAAGCGGCCCCTCTCGCTCTCCATCCGCTTGACCTCCGAAAGGCCCAGCTTGTCGCAGTAGAAGTCGAGGGCGGCGTCGAGGTCCTTCACCCGGACCATGGTGTGCAGATAGCGCAAGGCGTCGTCTCCCGGTCTTGTCTGACTTCCCTTTTACGCTCCCCCCGCCGGTTTGCGCCACAGGCGGAAGGCGTCAGAACCGATAGCTGGCCCGGGCGTAGTAGAAGCCGCCGTTGATCCCGAACGGCGAAAAGGCCGGATAGATCTCCACGGCCGGATTGCCCGCCGCCCCGCTGGCGGCCAGGCCCGCCGCGTCCACCCGGTTTGGATGGACGTCGAACAGGTTGTTGGCGCCCAGTTGCAGGGTGATCCGCTCGGTCAGGCGATAGTCGACGGAGAGATCGGTGATCAGCTTACGCCCCGCCTTGTCGAGATAGTATTTCCCGTCGCCCGGGTCGGCGAAGCGCGAGGTCTGGCCGTAGCCGGTAAGCCGCAGGTCCAGGCTCAAGGGGCCCCGCCGCCACAGGCCGCCCAGGACCAGCTTCATCTTCGGCGAGGCGGTCTCCAGGGTCGAGATGGCCACCTTGTCGAACAGCCCCTGCCCGGAGGCGGCGAGCGGGGTCGGCGTGGCGCGGACGCCCACCACCTTGGTCTGGTTGTAGTTGGCGGCCAGGGTCCAATCGATGCGTCCGTTCCCGCCCAGATCGTTGGACCAGGTGACCACGAGGTCGGCCCCGCGGGTGCGGGTGTCGATGCCGTTGGAGAAGACGTTGACGCCGCTGAAGGGCACGTTCTCCAGCACATTGCCGTTGGCGGCGATGGCCGCGTTCACCGCCGCGGAGCGCACCTTGCCGTCGTAGTAGCCGTAGAGGGTGCCCGAGCCCACGACGCGGTCGTCCACCCGGATCTGGTAGGTGTCGAAGGTGACGACCACGCCGGCCCTGGGCCTCGCCAGGAAGCCGGCCGACAGGTTCACCGACTTCTCGGGCTGCAGGGGGCTGATGCCGATCAGGGCCGCGGCGCGGGCGTTGGGGGGCAGCTGCACGAAAGCGGAGTTCGGCTGAACATTGGTGGCCGAATAGTAGGACTCGGCCAGGGTCGGGGCGCGAAAACCCGTGCTGGCGGTGCCGCGCAGGGCGAAGGCCGTGGTCACGTCCCAGCGGCCAGTGAGCTTGCCCACCGTCGTGCCGCCGAAGTCGCTGAAGTCCTCGTGGCGGACGGCGAGGTCGAGGGTGACATCCGTGACGGGCGAGAACGCCAGGTCGGCGTAGAGCGCCCAGTTGCTGCGCTTGTGACTGCCGGCGTCGGTGAGGGCGAAGCCCGGATAGGACTGCGACCCCGCCTTGTAGCGCGAGGCCGGATCGCCGGCCCGTAGGTCGTAGATCTCCTCCCGCCGCTCGGCCCCGAGGGCGAAGGTGGCGGGGCGATCCATCAGCTTGAACGGGCGCGCGAGGTCGAGGGTCGTGGTCCACTGGGTGGCGATGAACTCCCCGGCGCGGAAGGCCGAGGGCGTGCCGCCGGTGTCGTTGTAGAGGTCGATGTTGGCGGAGTTGGTGATGTTGACGACCACGTCGTCCCGGCCCCAGGAGCTGGAGAGGTCGTAGGTCCACCCCGCCACCGTCCCGGCCACGCCGCCGGTGAAGGCGTAGTCCTGCTCCTTGGTGGTGTCGATCGGATCGAAGCCCAGCGGATAGAGCTTGGGCAGGCGGGTGGGCAGGCGGAAGTTGGCCCAGCCGGCGCCGTATTTCTTGCCGTAGGTGGCGGTCGCGTAGGCGCGGGTCCCGCCGCCGAGGTCGGCGCCCGCGTTCATCGTGATCAGGTTCAGCTGGTAGCGGGCGTCGCCGAAAATCTTGTTGAGCCGCGGATAGCCGGCAAGGCCCTTCCACTCCGGATGCGCGCCCGAGGCGATGGCGCGCTCCACCCTCTGGTCCGGGCCGCCGGCGTTGGAATAGCCGTGATAGCGCGTCAGGGCGGTCAGGTTGACAAAGACCCCCTCGGCGGGCCGGAAGCCGGCGTTGATGGAGACCTCGCCGGTGTCCCCGTCGCCCGCGAAATACTTGCCCGCCATCACATCGGCGACGCCGCCCGCGTCGTTGTCCTTGAGGATGACGTTGATGACCCCGGCGATGGCGTCCGAACCGTACTGGGCCGCCGCGCCGTCCTGCAGCAGCTCGATCCGGGCGATCGCCGCGCGGGGGATGAAGTTCAGGTCGGCCGCCGCCCCGCCCTGGTAGGGGGGCCGGACAGGATCGCCAGGTTCGAGGTCCCGTGACGGCGCTTGCCGTTGACCAGCACCAGGGTGTGGTTGGGGCTGAGCCCCCGCAGGCGTGCGGAAAGCGTCTCGTTGGCCATGTCCCCGCCGACCGCCTGGGCGGTGAAGGACGGAGCGATCATGGCCAGGGTGTTGACGAGGTCGGTGGAGGGCGCCCGTTCGAGAGCGGCCTGGCCGACGACCTGGATCGGGGCCGGGCTGTCGCTGGCCCGCAGGCCCGTCACCCGCGTGCCGGTGACGATCACCTCGTCCACCGCAGAAGTCTCTTGAGCCAAGGCCGCGCCCGACGCGGCGAGCGCCAGGGCTAGGCCGCACGTCGTTCCCCACAAGCCGCGCATGAGTCCCCCAAAAAAACGCGTTCGACGAACGCGTTTAAATTGACGGCCAAGCTTGAAGTCAATCGAGGCGACGGGCGACCCCCGAAATCACGCCTCGCGCGTCTGCTTGCGCCACAGGGCGGCGTATTCGCCCTTCTTGGCGAGCAGGGAGTTGTGGTCGCCGCGCTCGACCACCTTGCCGCCCTTGATCACCAGGATCTCGTCGGCGTCGGCGACGGTGGAGAGGCGGTGCGCGACGATCAGGGTGGTGCGTCCCGCCCGCGCCCGGCGCAGGGTCTGCTGGATCGCCGCCTCGGTGCGGCTGTCGAGGGCGCTGGTGGCCTCGTCGAGGATCAGGATGCGGGGGTCGGCCAGCAGGGCGCGGGCGAGGCCCACCCGCTGGCGCTCGCCGCCGGAGAGCTTCAGCCCCCGCTCGCCGACCTTGGTGTTCAGCCCGTCCGGCAGGCCCTGGATGAAGGGGCCGAGCTCGGCCGCCTCGGCGGCGGCCCAGATTTCCGCCTCGGTGGCGCCCGGCTTGGCGAAGCCGATGTTGGAGGCGAGCGTCTCGTTGAACAGGGCCACGTCCTGGGGAACCAGGGCGACCATGCCGCGCACGCTGGCCACGGTGACATGGCGCAGGTCATGGCCGTCGATCAGCACCCGGCCCGCCTGGGGATCGATCAGGCGCAGCGCCAGGCGCACCAGGGTGGTCTTGCCCGACCCCGAGGGGCCGACCAGGGCCACGGTGGCGCCCGCCGGAGCGTGGAAGCTGACGTCGATCAGGCCTTCGGTCCGCGCGCTGTGGCGATAGGAGACCGCCTCGAAGGTCAGGTCCGCCCCACCCTCGTGGCGGTTGGTGAGGGCGATGGCGTCCGGGGCGTCGGCCACGTCCGGCGCCTGGCCCTTCAGGGCCCGCATGGCCTCCATGTCGATGATCGACTGGCGCACCTCGCGGTAGGCGAAGCCGAGGATATTGAGGGGGGCGTAGAGCGAGGTCAGGATCAGGATCGAGGCGGTGACGTCCCCCACCCCCATCCGCCCGGCGGAGGCCTCCATCCCGGCGATGATGGCCATCACCCCCAGGCCCGCGCTCATCACCGCGCCCTGGACGATGTTGAGGATGGAGAGCGAGACGTTGGCGGTCTCGGACGCGCGGGCGTAGTCGACCAGGGCGTCCTCGTAGCCGTCGGCGGTGCGCTGTTCGGCGCCGAAGGCCTTGACCGTCTCGTAGTTGAGGAGGGCGTCAACCGCCTGGCCCGAGGCGCGCGATTCCGCCTCGATCAGGGCCCGGCGATGGTCGATGCGCCAGTTGGAGATGGCGAAGGTCACCGCCCCGTAGAAGCCGACGGTGGCCAGGGCCACCAGGCCGAAGCGCCAGTCGTAGGCCTTGGTCAGGACGATGGCCGCGAACACCAGCTCGATGGCGGTGGGACCGAGGTTGAAGGCCAGGACCCGCAGGAGCACGTCCACCGCCCGCGCGCCCCGGTCGACGGTGCGGGCCAGGGTCCCGGTGCGCTTGGTCTGGTGGAAGTCCACCGACAGGGAGAGGGCGTGGGCGAAGGTGTCCGCCCCCGCCCGGCGCCAGGCGGCCTGGGCGACGGGGCCGAAGACGATGTCGCGCAGGTTCGGACCCGCCTGGGAGAGGAAACGGATCAGGGCCCACCCCGCGGCGAGACCGGCGAAGCCCCAGGCGACCTGGGCGGCGGCGGGGCCCTTGGCCGCCAGGATGTTGACCGCCTTGCCCAGCAGCAACGGGGCCAGCACCCCGGCCATGCGGCCGCCGAGGGTGAAGACCACCGCCCCGACCAGGCGCAGGCGCAGCTGCGGCGCGCGGGAGCGGCCGACGAGGTCCAAGACCTCGCCCATCACCTTCCAGACCGACAGCTTGGGCGGCGGCGGCTCGCCCGGATCGGGCGCCGAACCGCCGTGGTGTCCCCTCACGGAGCGCCCCCGCCGGATCCGCTCGGCGCGACGTCGAACACCAGGGTGGTCTGCACGCCCCCGCCCGGCAGCGACCAGTCGATGCGCCAGTGTCCGTCCTCGCGCCGGGCGAGATAGGCGGCCGCGCCCGGGGCGGTAGGCGCCGAAAGCCCCACCCGCGCCTGCGCCCCGCCCGCATCGGTCGTGACCTGCACCAGCCGGTCGCCGGCGGACACCGGCCCGCCGACGGCCATGATGGCGAAACGGCCGCGGTCGTCGGCCTGGTCGGATCCGGCCGGCATGCCGTCGATCAGGAGCCGCACGGAGGACTTTGGCGCGGCCAGGCCCGCCACCGCCGCGCCGCCGCCGGCGTCATAGTCGAGGGCGACGATGGTCGGGGTGGTGGCGCGGCCCACCGCCAGGGCGCCGAAGCCGGCGCGAGGGGTGAGGGCAGGCGGCCCCGGCGCGGGCAGGACCAGGACCGGCCCCTCGCCCCGGACCGGGCGTCCGGCGACCTCCGCGGACAGGGCGAACATCCGCGGCGTGGCGGAGGGCGCGAGCGCCAGGGACCAGGCCCCGTCCTTGCCCGCGGTGGCGCCGAGGGACTGGCCCTCCGGCGAATTCAGCCGCACCCGCGACTCGGGCGGCGCGCGTCCGCTCAGGGTCACGCCGCCGTCGGCGCCGCGCGTCGCATCGGTCAGTTCGGGCGGAGGCGCATAGGCGCTCTGCTGGGCGGGAGGCTCGGCCTCTCCCCCGCGCTGCGGCGGTCCTCCACAGGCGGCGAGACAAAGGCAGAGCCCGGCGAGCAAAAAAGCGGCGCGGACCGGTCGGAGTGTGGTTGTCAAACGGCGACGCCTTGCATTGGCCGGAACCCGACGCGATCTTAAGCTCGCATACCTAGCGCGCTTTGACGCCCAGCGGGACCGTCCGCGGGCAAAAACCCCGCGTAAACCCCAGCCCGGCGCGCCGACGGCGCGCCCTTTTTGTCCGAGGACAGGCGATGACGGCGGGCGACGCCCGATCTTTGACGAAGCCGGAAGGCCGCTCGATCTGCCTGTTCTGCGGATCGTCCGACGCCGCCGACCCGGCCTTCCTGGAAGCCGCCTCGGCCCTGGGGACCGCCATGGCCGTCGCCGGCGTGCGGCTGGTCTACGGCGGCGGCGGCATCGGGCTGATGGGCGCGGCGGCCCGTGCCGCCCACGAGGCCGGGGGAAAAGTCCTCGGGATCATGCCCGCCTTCCTCGGCAGCCGCGAAGTTCTGTTCGACGCCGTCGAGACGGTGGTCACCGCCAACATGCACGACCGCAAACAGATCATGTTCGAGCAGTCCGACGCCTTCGTTGTGGCGCCCGGCGGGATCGGCACCCTGGAGGAGGTGGTCGAGCTGATCTCCTGGCGGCGGCTGGACCTGCACGCCAAGCCGATCGTGTTCTTGAACCCGCGAAACTTCTGGGCCCCGTTCTTCGCCCTGATCGACCACACCATCGCCGAGAACCTCACCCCCGCCTGGACCACCGACGCCTGGGGCGTGGCGGACCGGGTCGAGGACGTGCTTCCGCTGGTGGAGCAACTTATGGCCTCGAGCCGCGCGCACGACGGCGAGGTCTCGGCCAAGAGCTAGAAAAGACAAAGGGCGCCGAAGCGCCCCCGTCAGTCGTCTGTCGTTTGTCGTCCCGATTAGTCGTCCCGGTGGACCCGCTCCCGGCGCTCGTGGCGTTCTTGCGCCTCGAGGCTGAGGGTGGCGATCGGACGGGCTTCGAGTCGCGCGAGGCCGATCGGCTCGCCGGTCTCCTCGCAATAGCCGTAGGAGCCCTCCTCGATCCGCCGCAGGGCTTCATCGATCTTGGAAATCAGCTTGCGTTGCCGATCCCGCGTCCGAAGCTCCAAGGCCCGGTCCGTCTCCGAAGACGCCCGATCCGCAAGATCGGGGTGATTCTCCGTCTCGGTCTGCAGGTGGGACAAAGTTTCCCGAGATTCCCGCAGAATATCTTCCTTCCAGCCAAGCAGCTTTTGGCGGAAGTACTCAAGCTGTCGATCATTCATGAAAGGCTCGACTTCTACGGGACGATAACCATCCTCGATCGTTACCAACTCAACTGCGTCTACAACTGACACGGCCGTCTGCATACGACGTCCTCACGCTGTTGTATCTTAGCGCCCCCTATAAGCGCGGGCCCTTATAACAAAAAGCCCTGACCCTTCAACGGCGCTCGTGCGACACGCTAAAGCGACGCAAGGTCGCGTGTGGCGCCTGAACGGGGACTGAATGGGCCTTTGGGCGAAGGGGCGCCCAAGGCTTGAGCAGATTTTTGGGGCCAGGAAAGCTCACGCGGCTCGCGCGACCTCCTGCTTGGCGATCTCGACGGCGGCCCGGGTGTCGATCTGGTCGAGGAGGTCCTGCAGCGGTCCGCCCTCGGCGCCCGCGCGTTCCTCGCGCACCAGCCGTTGCAGGCGCTCCATGGCCTCGGTCGAGGGCGCGCCGTCGAGCAGGCCGAGCTTGAGACTGTCCAGGGCGTCCAGCAGTCGCCCCGCCCGGACCACCGCGCGCTTGCGCCGCTCCGTCGGGCCGGGGGTCTCCTGCAGAGCGATGAGGGCGTCCAGGGTGCTGACCGCCGCGGCCGGACCGGTCCTGGCCATGGGCGCGGGGCCCTGGGCCTGCTCCAGGCCCATCGGCGCGAACCCGCCGGCCACGCCGGGACGACCTGCCGTGCGGGCGCCGCCGACCGTTCCCGAACCGCTTGCGCCGCCGACCTTCATGGGAGCATCAATCCGGCATTAACCATACGGGCAGTTTTTGCGCCCCCATGCTTGGCGAATGGTTAATGCGCCCCGGCAGAAATTGCCGCAGGCGGCGCGCACCCCGGAGCGATCCCGCATCTTACTGATTTTACTGATATTTTAAAGCACGCTATTTGGCATGAACCTCGCATGCCCTCGCCCGACGGCCCCCGCGGCCGGGTCTGGCGAGTCGAGCGTTTCATGCTGTTGGTGCGCAAGGTGTTGATCGTGGCGGCGGCGGGGCTGCTGGCCCTGGCGGCTTCGGCTGAGGCCGCCTCGGCCAAGTCGCGGATCAAGGACATCGTCAGCTTCGAGGGCGTGCGCGAGAACCAGCTGGTCGGTTACGGCCTGGTGGTCGGGCTGAACGGCACCGGCGATTCGCTGCGCAACGCCCCCTTCACCCGCCAGGCCCTGGCGGCGATGCTTGAACGTCTCGGGGTCAACACCCGCGACGCCACCATGGACACCAAGAACGTGGCCGCGGTCATGGTCACGGCCAGGCTGCCGGCCTTCGCCGCGGCCGGCGCCTCCATAGACGCGTCCGTCTCGGCCCTGGGGGACGCCAAGAGCCTTCTGGGCGGCACGCTGCTGGCCACCGCCCTCCTCGGCCCCGGCGACAACGAAGCCTACGCGGTGGCGCAAGGAACGGTTCAGACCGGCGCGGTCTCCGCCAGCGGCGCTTCCGGATCCTCCATCACCCGCGGGGTGCCGACCTCCGGGCGCATCGCCGCCGGAGCGACGGTGGAAAAGGAGGTCGGCTTCGAGCTCGCCAGCATGAGCCAGATGCGCCTGACCCTGCGCAATCCGGACTTCACCACCGCCCGGCGCATCGCCGAGGTGATCAACGCCTCCTTTCCCAACACCGCCAGCGCCGACAATCCGGCCACCGTCACCCTGAAGGCTCCGGGCGGCGGCGCGGGCCTGATGAACTTCGCCACCGCCGTCGAGCAGCTGCAGGTCGAGCCCGACTCCCCGGCCAAGGTGGTGATCGACGAGGTCGCCGGCGTGGTCGTGATGGGCACCGACGTGCGCGTCTCCACCGTCGCCATCGCCCAGGGCAACCTGACCATCTCCGTGCAGGAGACGCCGCAGGTCAGCCAGCCGAACCCACTCTCCAAGGGCGAAACCGTCGTGGTCCCCTCCTCCCAGGTCAATGTCGACGAGGAGAAGGGCAAGAAGCTGGTCATGGTCGAAGGCGCCTCGCTCGCGACCCTGGTGAGCGGGCTGAACGCGCTGGGCGTCTCGCCCCGCGACATGATCTCCATCCTGCAGACCATCAAGGCCGCCGGCGCCCTGCAGGCCGACATCGAGGTGATGTGACGGCCATGGACGCCCTCTCCCTCCCCGTCGGGCTGCTCGCTCCCATGCCGAAGGCCCCGGTCGCCGAGGCCGCGAACCCCGCCGCTCCGATCGATCCGGTCGCGGACGCCGCGGCGCGGGCCAAGATCAACAAGACCGCCAAGGCCTTCGAGGCCTCGTTCGTCTCGATCATGCTGGGCCAGATGTTCGAGGGCGTCTCCACCGCCGCCCCCTTCGGCGGCGGGCAGAGCGAGACCGCCTTCCGCTCGTTCCTCACCGACGCCATGGGCCAGTCGATCGCCAAGCACGGCGGGCTCGGCGTGGCCGACCAGGTGCGCCGCGAACTGTTGAAGCTGCAAGGCCTGACCTGAAGGAGTATCGCGCCATGGCTCAAGCCGACGCCGCCGACCGCATCGAGCAGATGATCGCCCTGACCGAGCGCCTGACCGAGCGCCTGGCCGGGGAGACCCGCGCCTTCGAGGCCCGCAATCCCGCGGCGGTCGCCGCCACCGCCGAGGAGACCGCGCGGCTCGCCAACCTTTACCGGCACGAATCTTCGCGCATCAAGGCCGACCCCGGCCTGGTGCAGGAAGCCCCCGAGCTGCAGCGCCGCGCCCTGATGGCCGCCACCCGCGGCTTCGAGGCGGTGCTGGCCCGCCACGGCCGCGCCCTGGAGGCCGCCAAGATCGTCACCGAGGGCCTGGTGCAGGCCATCGCCGAGGAAGTGGCCGACACCCGGGTTACGGGGGTGGGCTACGGCCCGGACGCCGTGGGTCGCGCCGCCGACGCCACCTCCATCACCCTCAACCGCCGGGCCTGATCCGGCGGACATGAAAAAGGCCGCCCGTAGGCGGCCTTCTCCGACTTCCAGGCGGGCGCCAGGCCCGCCTTTTTACTTGGCCTTGCCGCGGCGGACGACGCCCTTGGCGCCGGAGGCGGCCTTCCGGCCGCCTTGGCCCAGGCCCATCTGCTTGGCGAGGTTGGAGCGCGCCTGAGCGTAGTTCGGCGCGACCATCGGGTAGTCCTTCGGCAGGTTCCACTTGGCGCGGTACTGCTCGGGGCTCATGTCGTACTTGGTGCGGAGGTGCCGCTTCAGCGACTTGAACTTGCGGCCGTCCTCAAGGCAGATCAGGTGGTCGGGCGTGATGGAACGGCGGATCGGCACGGCGGGGGTCGCCGGCGGGGCGGCCTCCTGCAGCGAGGCGCCGCTCGCGACGCCGCTCAGGGCGCGGTGCACCTGCTGGATCACGCCGGGCAGATCGTCCGAGGTCACCGAGTTGTTGCTGACGTAGGCGGCGACGATGTCCGCGGTCATCTCGATGATTTCTGGCTTCTCGGTCACAGGTATATTCCCTTGCTACAGGCCGGGGGTGGACGGATGGGTTTTGCGCATATTCGAATGAATCGCACCCAGCGTCACTACTGAATTGCAAATAGAACCGCAATGTAAAATCGTGCTGAACCGAAAACGAACCGTCCAGCAATTGAGATATTCTAACTCTGGTTGCGTTGGGGCCTTAGCGCCTGACAGTGACGCAACCCTCGGAGTCACAAGGGGCGCCGCGACTCGGGGCGAGCGGTTAGGCTGAAGCCATGTCGGAGCTGATCGAGGGCTTTCCGGATACGGCGCTGGGCCGGCTGTTCACCGGCGCGCATCCGCCTGCGGACGTCACCTGGTTCAGCCTGCCGGGGGGCCGGACCCTCTATGCCGCCGGCGATCCGGCCGAGACCCTCTATTTCGTCCGCGCGGGGCGGCTCGGCGCCGTGCGGCGGGAGGAGGGCCACGAGCAGCAGTTCCTCGGGGTCATCAAGTCCGGCGAGCCCGCCGGGGAGATGGCCCTGATCGCCGGCACCCCCCACACCGCCACGGTCATGGCCCTGCGGGACTCCGAGATCATGGCCCTGCCCCGGGCCGCCTTCTTCGCCGCCGCCCGGCGCCACCCCGAGATCATGGCCGAGCTGGCCCGGCTGATGATCGTTCGCGCCCGTCACAGCGGCGGACGCAACCCCGCCGGCAATCCCACCGTGTTCGGCTTCGTCGGGGTCTCCGATGGGCTGGAGGTGCGCGCCTTCGTCGAACAGGTGGAGCGCGAGGTCGCCGCCATCGGCCGCACCGCCGCGGTGGTGGGCTCGGAAGCCCTGCAGGCGCCGACCGAATGGTTCACCGTGGTCGAGCAGAGGCACGACTTCGTCCTCTATGTCGCCGAGCCGGGGGAGGCCGCCTGGACCGAACTGTGCGGCCGCCAGGTCGACCGGCTGTTCCTGGTGGGAAAGGGAGACGCCCCACCCCCCGGCAAACCCTCGGACTTCGCGGCCGAGGCCATCCGCACCCACCGGCTGATGGACCTGATCCTGGTGCACGACCGGCCGGGCCGGCCGACCGGTTCGGCCGCGTGGCTCGACGCCGCCCCGGCCGCGCGCCTGTTCCACGTCCGCTCCGGCGACAGGGCCGACGCGGCCCGCATCGCCCGGGTGATCACCGCCACCTCGGTCGGGCTGGTGCTGTCGGGCGGCGGGGCGCGGGCCTACGCCCACATCGGCGCCATCAGGGCCCTGCGCGAGGCGGGCACGCCGATCGACTTCGTGGGCGGAGCCTCCATGGGGGCGATCATCGCTGCTGGCGTGGCCCTGGGCTGGGACGACGCCGAGATCGACCGGCGCATCCGCAAGGGCTTCGTAGAATCGAGTCCCCTGGCCGACATCGCCCTGCCGATCATCGCCATGACCCGCGGCCTGAATGTCGCGGAGCGGCTGCGGCAGAACTTCGACGACGTGGAGATCGCCGACCTCTGGCTGCCCTACTTCTGCGTCTCCTCGAACCTGACCACCGGGGCCTATGAGCTGCACAAGCGCGGGCCCCTGCGTAACGCCCTGCGCGCCTCCATCGCCCTGCCGGGAATCCTGCCGCCGGTGATCGAGGGGGACAATGTGCTGGTGGACGGCGCGGTGATGCGCAACTTCCCGGCCGACGTCATGCGCATCTGGCATTCGGGGCCCATCGTCGGGGTGGACGTCAGCGTCTCCCGCGGGCTCACGGCCAAGGATATGAAGCTGCCGGGCTCGCTCTGGAGCTGGCTGTTGTCGGGGGACTGGCGCAAGGGCCCGCCGATCGTCTCCCTGTTGATGCGGGCCGCCACGGTCTCGACCCAGCGGGACCTGATCGCGGCGCACGAAGTGACGGACCTCCTGATCGCCCCCAAGCTGGAAGGCGTCGAAATCCGCGACTGGAAGGCCTACGAGCCGGCGGTGGAGGCCGGCTACAAGGCGACCGTCGCCGCCCTGGAGAAACTGGACCGCCCGGTCACCGAGCTGCGCCATCCGGACGGCGAGCACGGGGAACTCGGCCACGGCCTGACCCTTGCGGTGGCCGCTCCGGGCTAGAGCTTCCTGCCGCCGAGATCGCGCTCGAGGTCGGCAAGCTCATCCTTCTCAGCCTGCTCTTCCCGTTCGCGGCGGTGCTCGCGCTCCAGCACGTCGCGCGAATGCTTCGGGCTGATGTCGCCTCCAACCAGCGGCTCCATGTGGCCTTCCGTCTCTTCGGCGGTCCTGTTGGCGGTCATGGCGGCGCTCCTGAAAGCTGGTCTCTCAAGCTAAAGCGTTGGCGGGCCCGCGCCGTTCCCGATCGGGGCCCAAGTCCTCCCCTGACAGGGCCGCGCAAATCGGCTAACCCGCACCCCATGACCGCCGACGCCGCACGCCCCATGGCCGAGCTCGCCGCAGAGTTCGGCCTCAAGCCGGAAGAGTACCAGCTCGTCCTCAAGCGGCTCGGCCGCGAACCCAACATCGTCGAGCTCGGCGTGTTCTCGGTGATGTGGAGCGAGCACTGCTCCTACAAGTCCTCGCGCCGACACCTGCGCAAGTTCCCGGTGACGGGCCCCAAGGTGATCTGCGGTCCGGGCGAGAACGCCGGCGTGGTCGACATCGGCGACGGCCAGGCCTGCATCTTCAAGATGGAGAGCCACAACCACCCCTCCT